>NZ_JBEPWD010000003.1:0-90137 GCF_041642575.1 Salegentibacter sp.
ATGCTCTAGCGTACCTTTCACCGACTTAATTAAAAATTTTAACGACTTTTTTTGATTATCAGCTACTTATGCTGTAAGTTTACTCTTGTTGAGTTTGAGCGTAGCCGGAGGAGAAACTTTAACTTTTGTATTTTAAGTTGAGCTGGTTTATTCTACTACTTTTTACTTTAATTTTGTTATCGGGACCCCCAAGTCCCCGGTTATATAAAAGTATTACCCCTTTAACTTTTTTTGTGATTCCAAGGAATGTATTACATTACGCACGTCTATGAGGGTAAATTTTAAATATGGATTAATTTTTTCAGTCTTCCTGCTGCTCTTTTCCCTAGAGGTGTTCACACAAACCGGTCCTCCGGAACCTCAAGCGAAGAATGTAAAGAGCCATTCCGGCCCACCCTGTGCGCCTAAAGGCAACGGAAGCAATGGCTTTCCCAACCCACCACCACCGGGACTTTGTCTACCAATAGACGATTATATTCCTTACCTGCTGGTAGGCGGAATGCTTATAGGTCTTTATTATACCAGCAAAAAAGCAGCTAAGCCTGACGAAGTTCATTAAGGCGCTTCACGTATTTCCCAATCACATCAAATTCCAGGTTCACCCTGTCACCCTTTTTGAGATTTTTAAAGGTGGTATTTTCATAGGTATAAGGAATAATGGCCACGCTAAATTCATTTCTTTTGGAATTCACCACCGTTAAACTCACCCCGTTAACCGTAATAGAACCTTTTTCTATTGTGATATTTTGGAATTCGGGATCATATTCAAAGGTAAATTCCCAGCTACCTTCTTTTTCCAGTACATTTTTGCAAACTGCTGTCTGGTCTACATGGCCCTGTACGATATGTCCATCGAGGCGTGCGCCCAGTTTCATGCCGCGTTCCAGGTTAATGATATCACCAACTTTTAAATCGCCAAGATTTGATTTGTCAAGGGTTTCCTGAATAGCAGTTACCGTGTATTCTTTCCCGTGTATATTTACTACAGTAAGACAAACCCCGTTATGGGCCACACTTTGATCCACTTTTAACTCTGAAGCAATTTCAGCTTTAACATTTATATGAAGGTTGCCGTTTTCAGGCTTTAGCGCGGTGATTTCACCTGTTTCTTCAATGATTCCGGTAAACATGTTGTAGAATATTGGTTACATTTGTGATGTAAAAATAGAAATAAAAACCCGGGAAGTTTATGAAACACGCTGAAAAGGTAAAATTAGGAATTAGCATAGGAGACCTTAATGGTATTGGCGGCGAGATAGTCCTTAAAACCTTCGACGACTCCCGGATGCTTGATTTTTGCACTCCGGTTATTTTTGCCAATACCAAGATCCTGAATTTTTTTAAGAAACATTTCAAGCTCTCTTTGAATTTTCAGGGGATAGACGAGCCTTCCAATGCTATAGATGGTAAGATAAATGTATATAATGTCTGGAAGGAAAATGTAAATATCAACTTTGGCCAGGAAGATCCAAAGGTGGGAGAATATGCCTTTAAATCTCTTGAAGCTGCAACCGCAGCTCTTAAAGCCGGGGATATAGACGTGCTGGTGACGGCACCAATCAACAAACATTCTATACAGAGCGAAAAATTTAATTTCCCCGGTCATACCGATTATCTTGCGCAGGAATTGGAAGGAGAAAGTCTTATGTTTATGATAAGCGATGAACTTCGGGTTGGTCTTTTTACAGACCATGTGGCTCTTAAAGACATTGCCAATGTGATCACTCCTGAACTTATAAAGAAAAAAATAAGCTTAATTCAGAATAGCCTGAAACAGGATTTCAGGATCTCAAAGCCAAAAGTAGCCGTGCTTGGCATTAATCCGCATAGTGGAGACCAGGGGGTTATTGGGAAGGAAGATGAAGAAATAATGAAGCCTACCCTGGAGAAATTGCGAGAAAAGGGAGAACTTGTTTTCGGACCTTATTCTGCCGATAGTTTCTTCGGATCTAAAAACTATAAGAATTTTGATGCGGTGATAGCCTCGTACCATGACCAGGGACTTATTCCCTTTAAAACCCTTTCCTTCGGAAACGGGGTTAATTTTACCGCCGGTTTAAGCAAGGTTCGCACCTCACCAGATCACGGTACCGCCTTTGAAATTGCAGGGAAGAATGAGGCGAATATAAATTCGTTTAAAGAGGCTGTTTTCAAGGGAATTGAGATCTTTAAATTTCGCGAGGAATATGCTGAACTCACCAAAAATCCACTGCGGAAGCAACGCAAAAAGATATGAACAAAAATTTGTTTATAAATCATCGTTAATTTATTAATTTTTATATCTTTGCACCCGCCTTATCCTGAGGGAATAGGCACTCGAAACTGATGATGAAATGAGGAAACTAGCTGAATACACGATCCCCTATGTGGGATTAAAGCTGGGAGAACACCGGTTTGAGTACGAGATTGATAATACGTTCTTGGAACATTTTGGGTACGAAGAATTTAATGACGCCAAGCTTAAGGTAGACTTGTTGTTTGATAAGAAAACAACAATGATGGAGCTCACATTTAACCTTAGTGGAACTGTAAATGTGAACTGCGACCTTACCAACGAGCCTTATGACCAACCGGTTGAAGGGCAGTTGCTTCTGGTAATTAAATTCGGAAACGAGTATAACGATGATAATGAAGATCTGCTTATTTTGCCTCACGGAGAATATGAGGTTAATGTACAGCAGTATATTTATGAGCTTATCGTACTTTCTGTACCTTTAAAAAAAGTTCATCCGGGCGTTGAAGACGGAACGTTGAAATCTGAAGTACTTGACAAACTGGACGAGTTCAGCTTAACAGAAAAGAAGAAAGAAGAGGAACAAACAGATCCTCGATGGGATAAATTAAAAAACTTATTAAACGATAAATAATAGCAAGCCATGGCACATCCAAAGAGAAAAATCTCTAAAACCAGAAGAGATAAAAGAAGGACACATTATAAAGCTTCGGTACCTAAAATAGCTACCGATCCTACTACAGGCGAAGCACATTTGTACCACAGAGCACACTGGCACGAAGGTAAACTTTACTACCGTGGTCAGATTCTGATTGACAACACCGAAGAAGTTGAAGCTTAATATTTTAGAGCTTCCTTAATTATAGAAACTCTCACCATGTGGGAGTTTTTTGTTTTAAGTTGAATAAGTCCTAAAAAGACCTTAATTTGCACCCCCGTTAAAGTTATATTTATTACATTACTTTAGCGGTTTTTGCCCTAATTAGGGTAGGAAAGGTGTTTAATTTCAATGTGTATGAATAAAGTCACAGCTGCTATTACCGCTGTGGGCGCTTATGTGCCCGAAGATATTTTAACCAACAAAATGTTGGAGGAAATGGTCGATACCAATGATGAATGGATATTCTCCAGGACGGGTATTAAAGAACGACGCATCCTCAAAGACCCTGATAAAGGAACTTCCTACCTTGGTATCCAGGCCGCAAAAAATCTTATTGAAAAATCCAATCTTGACCCTGCAGAAATTGATGTGGTAATACTTGCTACAGCAACACCGGATATGCCGGTAGCTGCTTCAGCGGTGCATATCGCAAGCCAGATAGGAGCAGTTAACGCATTTGGATATGACCTGCAGGCTGCCTGTTCTGGATTTTTATATGGGATGTCTACGGCATCAGCTTATATTGAATCCGGCAGGTACAAAAAAGTCCTTGTGATTGGTGCCGATAAAATGTCTTCTATAATTGATTATACTGACAGGACAACCTGCATTATATTTGGGGACGGAGCAGGAGCAGTATTGATGGAACCTAATGACGAAGGTTTCGGGCTTCAGGATGAGATTCTTAGAAGTGATTCTATTGGTCGCTTATCCCTGAATGTTGAAGCCGGGGGATCTGTAATGCCTCCTAATGAACAAACCGTTGCCAGAAAACTTCATTTTGTGAGACAGGATGGAAAAACCGTTTTTAAATTCGCGGTTTCAAATATGTCAGGAGTTAGTGAGCAGATCATGAAACGAAACCATCTCACCAATGCCGATGTAGACTGGTTAGTGGCCCATCAGGCTAATAAACGTATTGTTGGAGCAACTGCCAGCCGTATGAACCTGGAAGATGGAAAAGTTCTTATGAATATAGAGCGCTATGGAAATACAACTTCGGCAACTTTGCCGCTGTTGCTTAGCGATTACGAGAAAAATTTTAAAAAAGGAGATAATATTATTTTCGCTTCATTTGGAGGAGGTTTCACCTGGGGAGCCACTTTCCTGAAATGGGCTTATAATTCTTAAAAACCAACACCCTATCATTATGGATTTAAAAGAAATTCAGAATTTAATCAAGTTTGTAGCCAAGTCTGGCGCCAGTGAGGTGAAACTAGAAACGGGCGATGTGAAGATCACCATCAAAACAGGCTCAGACGAAAAGGAAACAACATTTGTTCAGCAAGTGCCTATGGGCAATCAAATGCAGCAACAGATGCCGGTTCAACAACAGTCTCCGGCGCCTGCACAGCAGAATGTTCCTGCACCTGCAGCCGAAGAGAAAAAGTCTTCAGATGAAGATAATTCAAATTATATCACCATTAAGTCACCTATTATTGGAACTTTCTATCGTAAACCTTCGCCGGATAAAGCAACTTTCGTAGAAATTGGCGATTCGATTAAGGAAGGTGATGTACTTTGTGTTATTGAAGCTATGAAACTCTTCAATGAAATTGAGAGTGAAGTTTCAGGAAAAATAGTGAAAGTACTTGTTGACGATGCTTCTCCCGTAGAGTTCGATCAACCGTTATTTTTAGTAGATCCATCATAAATTACTGCCCATTCAGGTTAAGGGAGTTTTCCCCTGGGTCAAAAAAACAATAGGTATGTTTAAAAAAATATTAATTGCCAACAGGGGCGAAATTGCACTGCGCATTCTTCGTACCTGTAAAGAAATGGGGATTAAAACCGTTGCGGTATATTCTACTGCCGATGCGGAAAGTCTTCACGTAAGGTTTGCCGACGAGGCCGTATGTATTGGCCCTCCGCCAAGTAACCTTTCTTATCTTAAGATCTCCAATATTATAGCCGCTGCCGAAATCACCAATGCAGACGCAATACACCCGGGTTACGGATTTCTTTCTGAAAACGCTAAGTTCTCCAAGATCTGTGAAGAACACGACATAAAATTCATCGGTGCTTCAGCAGAAATGATCGGTAAAATGGGAGATAAGGCGACTGCTAAAGCTACCATGAAAGCTGCCGGTGTTCCTTGCGTTCCCGGATCAGAAGGTATTCTGGAGGACTATGAAGATTGTCTAGAAAAGGCAAAAGAAATCGGTTTCCCTGTTATGCTAAAAGCTACTGCCGGTGGTGGAGGTAAAGGGATGCGCGCCGTTTGGAAAGAAGAAGATCTGCAAAACGCCTGGGATTCTGCTCGTCAGGAAGCCGGAGCTGCCTTCGGAAATGATGGGATGTATATGGAAAAGCTCATAGAAGAGCCTCGCCATATCGAGATCCAGATCGTGGGAGACAGCAGCGGAAAAGCTTGTCATCTTTCTGAAAGAGATTGTTCAGTACAGCGTCGTCACCAGAAATTAACCGAAGAAACCCCTTCTCCATTCATGACCGATAGTCTTCGGAAAAAAATGGGAGAAGCGGCAGTTAAAGCTGCTGAATATATAAAATATGAAGGAGCGGGAACCATTGAATTTTTAGTAGATAAACACCGCAACTTTTACTTTATGGAGATGAATACCCGTATTCAGGTAGAGCATCCAATAACCGAGCAAGTAATCGATTACGATCTTATCAGGGAACAAATCCTGGTAGCTTCGGGAGTGCCGATTTCGGGGAAGAATTATTTCCCACAGCTGCACTCAATAGAATGTCGTATCAATGCTGAAGATCCATACAACGGCTTCAGGCCTTCTCCCGGGAAGATCACCAATCTACATGCGCCGGGTGGCCATGGAGTTCGAATTGATACTCATGTTTACAGCGGATATGTGATCCCGCCAAATTATGATTCTATGATCGCCAAGCTTATCACTACTGCCCAAACCAGGGAAGAAGCGATTAGCAAGATGAAAAGGGCACTTGATGAGTTTGTGATTGAAGGCATTAAAACCACAATTCCATTCCACAGGCAACTCATGGATCACCCTGATTATATTGAAGGAAATTACACGACCAAATTCATGGAAGATTTCAAAATGAAACCCATGGAGGAAGTTGAGTAAGCATATTTTTTAATAAATTAAAAACCCCGCAGTTTTTGAGCTGTGGGGTTTTTTTATACCCGTTTATCCGAAACTTTCTGTATTTTCAATGAAAATTAACCAACAATGAATTTTTCTTACTGGGAAACCAAAACCTGGTTTTCTAATATTGATTATTGCATTATAGGAAGTGGAATTACCGGTCTCAATTGCGCCCTCGATCTAAAAAAACGATTTCCCAATTCCCGGGTGCTTATTCTTGAACGCGGAATTTTACCAAATGGAGCCAGCACAAAGAACGCCGGTTTTGCCTGTTTCGGGAGCATGTCTGAAATTCTTGATGATCTTAAAACACATACAGAAGACGAAGTTGTTGAGTTGGTTAAAAAACGCGTCGAAGGCCTTAAACTTTTGAGGCAGACTATAGGGGACACCCGAATTGGGTTCAGGGAATATGGAGGCTACGAACTTTTTACTTCGGAAGATGGAAATTTATTCGAGGAATGTCTTTCGGAAATACCGCGTATTAATGCCTTGCTGAAACCGGTTTTTGGCAAAGAAGTTTTTAGCAAAGAAAAGGATGACTTTAATTTCAGGAATATTCAAAAGAATTTAATTTTTAACCGGTTTGAAGGGCAGTTGAATACTGGAAAAATGATGGATGCCCTTTTATTTAAAGCTCAATCTGCCGGGATCAGAATTCTGAATAATATTAGTGTTGAAGAATTCTCAGAAGCAGGGGATTCAGTAAAAATAAATACTGATAAGCTGGAGTTTTCAGTGAAGAAATTGCTCATCGCCACTAACGGCTTTGCTTCAAAGCTCGGAATCGAAGAAGTAAAACCTGCCCGGGCCCAGGTGCTCATCACTAAACCTATAAAAGATCTGGAGATTAAAGGTACTTTTCATCTGGATAAAGGCTATTATTATTTCAGAAATATTGACGACAGAATCCTATTGGGCGGTGGAAGAAACCTCGACTTTAAAACCGAAGAAACCACTGAAATAACTCAAACCAGTCTTATTCAAAATCGACTGGAAGAAATACTTAAAACCACCATTTTGCCCGAAACCCAATTTGAAATAGACCATCGCTGGAGTGGAATTATGGGAGTAGGAAAACAGAAAAAACCGATCGTAAAGCAGCTTTCAGAAAATATTTATTGTGGAGTTCGGCTTGGAGGAATGGGAGTGGCCATAGGTAGTCTTGTTGGTAAAGAACTTTCAGAACTTATAAAATGATTGAAAAGATCTTCAGGTTTGTCTGGAAATTAATCGCTGGTCTTATCCTGATTTCGATGCTTTTGGTTGTGCTTCTGAATTGGTTGCCGGTTGCATTTACTCCGCTTATGGGGATTCGCTACCTGGAAAATCCGGAGGAGCATATTCGGCATACGTGGGTGCCCAGGGAGGAGATTTCTTTGCCTCTTCAGCTTGCGGTGGTTGCAAGTGAAGATCAGAGTTTTGTCAATCATAATGGTTTCGATTTTAAAGCCATTGAAAAGGCAATAGAAGGAAATCAGGAAGGTAAACGGGTACGTGGCGCCAGCACAATTTCCCAGCAAACTGCAAAAAATGTATTTCTTTGGCCTGGCCGAAACTGGATTAGGAAAGGTTTAGAGGTTTACTTTACTTTTTTAATCGAGACTTTTTGGAGTAAGGAACGCATTTTGGAAGTATATCTCAACAGCATTGAAATGGGGCCGGGCATTTATGGAGCTGAGGCTGCTGCGCGATATTGGTTTAATAAACCTGCCTCAGAGCTAACGACTTTTGAAGCAGCTGCTATTGCGGCAATTTTACCCAATCCCCGACAGTTTAAGGCAAATCCTGCCTCAAACTATATTGAAGGCCGAAAAAGCTGGATAGTTAGACAAATGAAGAATTACGGGGAATTCAGTTTTGAAAAAGAGAAGAATGAGCGAGTTGAAAACTAAATTGATAGAAGAGGCAACTTCATATGTAGAGGAACGTTTAAAGCGTATCCATACCGCCATAGATGATCTGCAGACCGCATTAAAACTGGAGACAAAATGTTCAATGGGCGATAAGTATGAAACCGGCCGGGCAATGTTGCATTTGGAATTCGAAAAGCTGTCGGGGCAGCTGGAACAATACAGCAAGCTCAAAAAAACAATAAATTCGATACCGCCTATTTCACAGAAAAAAGCCGGCTTCGGAAGCATCGTAAAATCCAGTGCAGCAAATTATTTTATCGCTATTCCGGCTGGAGAATTAAAGCTTAATTCAGAAAAATTCTATGCTGTGGGGACCAATTCTCCGGTGGCACTTGCCATGAAAGATAAAAAAGCAGGAGAAGATTTTACGCTAAACGGTCAAACCCATAAGATTCTTAGTGTAGAATAGCTATTGGCGGGTAGCGATTAATTTGGGAGATATTTTAATTCCCACTTTGGCACCTTCTTTTAACTTCGATGGATTTTCAATGAAGATCTCCTGTCCGTTTAGGTTGGTTTTTATCAAATAATGTGGCCCCCGGAAAAAATTCTCTATTACCTCTACTTTTATTTCTGAATTCTTAGAAAAACTTATCTCATGCGGATAAACCAGGATTTTCTTCCGGCTCTTTTCTTCTAAAATTAAGTTTTTAAGCATGATCTCGTTTATTTCACCAAAAAGAGAAGCCACATATTTGTTCGGAGGGTTTTGGTAAAGTTGTTCGGGAGTGCCTTCAGCGTGAATTTTTGCATTTTTAAGTACAATGGTTTTATCTGCAAAGGAAAGTGCATCTGTGCTGTCGTGCGTTGCTACTATGCAGGTGATGTTTTTTTCTGAGAGATAGGAAAACAGCTGACGTCTCAGATTGTTTTTTCTGAAATGGTCGATATGGCTAAAGGGTTCATCGAGTAAAAGCAATTCGGGTTCATTTGCCAGTGCCCGGGCCAGGGCGACCCGTTGTTGCTGGCCACCGCTAAGGTGCTTTGCCTTTTCATTCGCAAGCTCGGTCATTTCTACCACCTCCATTAATTCCTCAACCCGCTTTTTCTTCTTTCGCGGATACATATTGCTAAGGTGTTTGCCAATATTTTCGGCAACAGTTAAAGGAGGCATCAGATCAAAATCCTGGGCCAGATATTTTATAAATGGTTCTCCCGGAACTATATTAAATTTGGGGCCCAGCAATTCCTCATCATTCCAAAAGATCTTTCCCTCGGTGTGCAGAAGGCCGTAGATGAGTTTAAGCAGCGTGCTTTTCCCGCAGCCGCTTTCTCCAATCACGGAAAGGTTCTCACCTTTTTCGAGGCTGAAACCCACGTTCTTTAAAATTGGCTTTTCCAGGTAAGAGAAGGAAACATTCTTTAATTTCAGCATAACATCTTAAATTCCTGTTTAGGAAATTATAAATAGAGTTCACCTGCAAGAGGATTTTACTATCTTTTCCCAAGGTAAAACTAAATAACCTGATAGAGTTTTCAGTAGAAAAATATGGAAAAAATCATTGTTTATGACCTTAATCAAACCTTATACGAAAAATCCTCCAAGGATGAATTTTTTAAGTTTGTTTGTTATAAAAAGGGCTATAAACTAATCAATCTTTTTCAAATTGCCTGGATTCAATTTCTTGGAGAACTGCAACTGGTGAGTAAAACCCATTTTAAAGAAAATTTCTACAATTACCTGGATCATCTTCCGCCGGAGAAGGTGAAGAAGTATGCCAAACAATTCTGGGATGTGGAATATCCAGAACATTTCAGAGAAGAGATGATTAATCGCATTAAAAAAAGTGCTGAAAAGGGAATTACGGTCTACATAATCACCGGTGGATTTGAGGTTTATACGAAATATCTGGAAGAACTTCTGCCAGTAAAAGTTTTGGGAACCCTTACCGAATATAAGGATGAAGATTATAGGATAATAGGAAAAACCTGCAATGATGAGGAAAAGGTAAGAAGGTTAAAAGAGGAGGTTGCCGGCGACTATAGACTGCTGGAAACTTATTCCGATGATGATGAAGATATTCTCCATCACGCTGAAAAAGGTTTTCTGCTAAAGGATGGCAAACTGGAACTAGTGGAAAATAAAAACCGCCGGCAGGATTAGTGCCGACGGGTTAGCCAACTTAATTTTTCAATTAGCTTTTATTGTTATCAAGCTTATTGGGCAAAGTTTCAAAGCCCATATTATAAAGGGTAAACCCAAAAATATCTGCGTACTCTTTGATGATCATTTTAGTCGGTTTACCGGCACCGTGACCAGCTTTAGTCTCGATTCTTATTAACGCAGGATTACTCCCGGTTTGTTTGTCCTGTAATTCGGCTGCGAACTTAAAGGAATGTGCTGGTACTACCCGGTCATCATGATCTCCTGTTGTAATCATTGTTGCCGGATATTCAACCCCTTCTTTTAAATTGTGTACAGGAGAATATGCATAAAGGTATTTGAACATTTCTTCACTGTCTTCAGCAGTTCCGTAATCGTAAGCCCAACCTGCACCGGCAGTAAAGGTGTGGTAGCGCAGCATGTCCATAACTCCTACAGCTGGTAAGGCTACCTTCATCAGTTCAGGTCTCTGAGTCATCGTGGCACCTACCAGGAGTCCGCCATTCGATCCACCCCTAATAGCCAGGTAGTCGCTGGAAGTGTAATTTTCTTCGATTAGGTATTCAGCAGCGGCTATAAAATCGTCAAAAACGTTTTGTTTTTTCAATTTAATACCGGCATTATGCCATTCTTTTCCGTATTCGCCACCTCCACGAAGGTTTGGTACGGCATAAACGCCACCCTGTTCAAGCCAAACCGCGTTTGCAGTGCTGAAGGAAGGCGTAAGGCTCACGTTGAAGCCTCCGTATCCATACAGCATAGTTGGATTTTTACCATCCAGCTCAAGGCCTTTTTTGTAGGTAATGATCATAGGCACTTTTGTACCATCTTTAGAATTAAAGAAAACCTGCTTGCTTTCAAAATCTATGGGATTGAACTTAATTGCGGGCTTGTTGTAAACCTCAGAGGTGCCCTCTTCTATATCCAATTTATAAATGGTCCCCGGCGTTACGTAATTGGTGAAGGAATAGTAAAGTTCTTTCTCTTCCTTTTTGGCGCTAAATCCTCCCGCCGATCCTATCCCAGGAAGTTCAATCTCTCTTACCAAATTACCGTTATAATCGTATTGTTTTACCTGTGAAATGGCATCTACCATATAGTTGGCAAAAATATAGCCCCCTGCCGTTGACGGACTCAACACAAACTGAGTCTCGGGAATAAGATCCTCCCAGTTCTCAGGACTTGGATTAGCGGCGTCTACGGTTACAATGCGATTGTTAGGCGCATCCATATTAGTTACGATAATTAGCTTCTCACCGTCGTTGTCCAGTACGTTGGTGTCAGTATCCTCATGGTCTAAAATAGTAACCAATTCAGGATCTTCCTGCTGAAGATCCATCATAAAGAGTTTTCCTCCTGACGTTGAATTTCTTGCTGAAATGAACAAGTAGCGGTTATCTTCCGAAACACCTCCACCTACATAACGATGCTTTTGTTCTTCTGAATCTCCAAAAATTACTTTGTCTTCACTTTGAGGAGTGCCCAGTTTATGATAATATAATCTATGCTGATCTGTTTTTGCTGAAAGCTCGCTGCCTTCCGGCTTTTCGTAACTGGAATAATAGAAGCCGTCGTTTTCTTTCCAGGAGATTCCGCTGAATTTTACATCCTTAATGGTGTCTTCTACGATCTCTTTGGTTTCGGCATCTATCACGATGATTTTTCTCCAATCGCTTCCACCTTCAGAAATGGCATAAGCCGCTTTTTTTCCGTCATCAGAAAAACTTAGTCCGGCCAGGGAAGTGGTCCCGTCTTCGCTGAATTTGTTTGGATCTAGAAAGACTTCAGCCTCATCATTTTTACCTTTTTTACGGTAAACAACATACTGATTTTGCAGTCCGTCGTTTTTTGAGAAATAGAAATAATCGCCTTCCTTTCGGGGAGCGCCTATTTTTTCATAATTCCAGATCTCGGTTAGCCTTTCTTCCAGGTCTTTCCTGAAAGGGATCTTTTCCAGGTAGCCGAATGTTACTTCATTCTGGGCTTTTACCCAGGCTTCTGTTTCTTCGCTGCGGTCATCTTCCAGCCAGCGATAAGGGTCTTTAACTTCGGTGCCAAAATAATTGGTTACCGTATCTACTTTCTTTGTTTCCGGGTACTTCAAATTGGTAGGAGTTTGGGCTTGAGAATCTATGCAGGAGGCCAGGATGGCAAGTGCAAAAATTCTTGAGAATGTTTTTTTCATATTATACTATTAAAGAGAATGATACCCAAAAGTAATTAATTTTCAAATGTATAAGTATAAAGAGGTTAAAATATAAAGGCCGCATCTAGAAATTGCGGCCTTTATAAAGTAAAAGATTAAGTTTTAATGTTCGTGGTCGTCCTCATCTTCGTCGTGCTCTTCTTCAATATGTATTTCAAAAAAAGCCTGTGACTCATTTCCTGCAGCATCGGTTACAAATACGCCAAAATGATAGGGTCCTTCACTAATATGTTCTCCTTTGATTTCAGAGGGTACAGGGATATGTTGAAGAGCTTCAAAGTTGGTATTCCCCGGCTCTATAGTAAAAACTTCACTATAGCTCCATGGGTTGTCGTTGTGCTCTTCATTTTTAGTACTTGCGTGGGTATGGTCATCAAATGCATTATGAATTTCCACTTTATATGAGGCAAGCTCTACATCGTCTGTAAAAAGAGCTTCAAAATGAATTTCTCCTCCGGGAGCAATTTCTTCTTCATCATGAGGTTCCATTATGGAAATTTCCGGAGCTTCTGTATCTACCACGTTATCATCGTCACTACAAGAGGTGAATAATAAAGAGGCGGTAATACTAAATAAATAAATTAATCTGGTTTTCATTTTTGTAAGTATTTGATAAATAAATGTATAATTCTAATAATTTTTAATGCGGATAATTTAAACTTAAGGGTGGGCCTCGAAGCTGAAAATTAAAATCTGGTTGATGTACGTAATTTTCCAGACAGCAAAATTTTGTAGCAGTTTCTGAGGTGAAATGTCTGGCTGCTTCATTAAAGTTTTCTATTCCCAGGATAAGGGGTGAAAATCCGTTTAAATGATAAGTGCAGGAATGGTATTCAAAGTCGTTTAAATCGTTAAAAGCAAATTCACCACTTTTGTAAACTTTATGTTCTACCAGGAAATAGTGCATACCGCTCGCGACCTGTGGAAACAGGAATACTGCAAGTGAAAAAATGGCGATATGTGCTTTAAATTTTTGCATTAATTAATAGGGACCTTTACCATTAATTGGATGTTTCGTCCCATTTCAGGAATTTCCAGGGCCCGGTAAAAATTGGTATGATTAAAATATTTAGTATTGAAGATATTGGTGGCCTGTAAGTTTAGAGTTGCTTTAAAATCTCCTATTTCAAGATTGGTTCTTAACCCACCGCCAAAAATTTGGTAACCTGGGGTAATCTCTTCATTTTGTGCAATCCTGTCCTGCTCGAAAGCAAAGGCGGTATTGGCAAATACCTCGGTATCTTTAAAGGTGTTTGATTTTTTCAGAAAATCGTAACCAAGCTCAAAGAATCCATTTATGGGCGGGGTAAAAGGTAAAGGGAAATTACGCGAGCGATTTGCGGTAATCTGCCGGTTGTATAAATACTCGAAAGTAAACTGGGTGTGCCATCTTTCAGCAAAAACCTTATTAACATCGAATTCTATTCCGGTTAGTAAAGCTTCACTCTGGGTAAACTGATAAATTTGCCCGGCGTGTGGTAAAATCGAAAACTGCCCGCTGGGATTCAGAAAAATATAGTTTTCAAAATAATATAGATAAGGACTCATAGAAGCCTTAAAGGAATTTTTTCGGTAATTAAGCTTGGTATCGAAAACATAGCCTTTTTCGGCATCCAGATTTGGATCTCCACGCTCGTGGCGGAAAGAGCCATGGTGAATACCATTAGCACCCAATTCTATAGCCGTAGGTAGTCTAAAACTAGTACCGGTATTTACAGAAAAGTCCCAATTCTTGTGAAAATTGAAAAGTGCCCCCGCCATGAGGTTTAAGTTGGTAAAGTCTCTTTCCGTTTCTGTACTTCTGGTAGCATAGTCGTTTGCCGTAGCTTTAGTACTTCCATTTCTAATTAAATAACGGTATAAATTATCATCATAAAAACCTTCAATTTCAATCTTACTAAAATCTAATCTCGCGCCTGCGTTTAGATTGATGTTTTTAGAAGCCTGATAGGAATGTGTAGCATAAACTCCCTGATTAATCCTGGAATATTCAGGAAGCAAAAAGTTGAACCCGTTTATAGAATTATCCTGGAGTTGAGTTTGTGCTCCAATAGCTGTTGTGTGATTTTCATTAAAGTCTTTACTGAATTTCACCTGGGCATCATAGGTGTTGAGGTCAAAATTTAATTCCAGGTCTGGATTAACTTCCGGGGCTACCTGTCCCGTATAATGTGTATGGAAACGGCTCCATTCCTGGCGGTGGTTATTCTGGAAACCTAAGATAACTTCCAGACTGGAGTCGTGAAAAAACCATTCATTTTTATTAATGAATTTCAAATGGTTTACCCGCTGAAACGGATAATCTATATTTCTCTGGTCACCGTCGTCCTGCACCCTGTTTGTAGATGGAATACCGTGAGCGCCTGGAAAAAATCCAGATTTAAAATAAATATTACTAACGCTAAGAGTTCCCTTATAATGTTCTCCCAGGTAACCTACCTGCCCATATAAATCCACTTCTTTCCCTGCGGTATTTTTGAGCCTTTCATTAAAAATTGGAACATTGCGGTTTAGGTATACAATATTATTTGTAGGTACCGAATAATCCCCAAATTCGCTCCCGGTAGCTTTAATTTTATAGAAAAACCGGTTATTTCTTAAAGAAAGATTAGTTGAAGCAGCTAAGGTGTTATTTACGCTTTTGGTAAGGCCAATTACTTCGCCGGTAAAGCCTTCCTCAGGCACTCGGTCATTGATGATTTTTATAACTCCACCAATGGCATCGCTACCGTGTTCTATGGCGCCAACGCCTTTGACAATTTCAATATCTTCTACAGAGAAAGCATCTATTTCCAGCCCGTGATCTGCACCCCATTGCTGGCCTTCCTGTTTAATGCCGTTTTCGGTAACCACTACACGATTAAACCCAAGTCCGCGAATAATAGGTTTTGATGCACCTGCACCAATTTCTGTAGCATTAACACCGGGAAGCCTTTCCAGCGTGGTGGCCAGGGAGCCAGAAAATTGTTCCTGAAGATATTCCTTGTTAACCTTTTCTATGTTTTCTGAAGATCTTCTGCGCGCACTTCCATTAAGCAAGATTGCTTCCAGTGCAGCGGTATCTTCCTGTAACTTAAAATTAACCACAGTATCTTCAGCCAGCGAGATTACAGTATCTAAAGTTTTAAAACCAATATATGAAACGCTAATGCGATGCTCACCTTCCTTCAGATTACCAACGTGATAATTTCCATTTTCCCCGGCTAAGACAAATCTGTTGTTTATATGAACATGAGCGCCATCAAGGGCTAGATTCTGCTCATCTACAACCTTCCCTTCCAGACTTAATTGCTGGGAGAAAATATTCATAGGAAAAATGGTAAAAAGCAATAAAACAAATAGGAATTGTTTCATAGAGAAAATACTGTGATTAATTAAAAAAGTTAAATCAGTTAAAATCAGCTTTTTTAAAAAAAAGCGAGATTTCTGAATATATTTCTTTAGCTAATCACCGCAGGAGGTGCCCTAAGGGAAAATAGTCTGTTGGGAAAAAGGTTTACAGTTTCTGCCAGAGAAATTGCATATACTGTTTCCTTTTGAGGTGTGTGAATTTTGTAAGTAAAGATTGAAGGAGCATCTGTATTAGCAATGTGGAAATCGCATAAATCACAATCTATAGATGCTTTTGTAAATTCTACACTTAAAGCATTGTCACTTTCAGAACTTACTTCATGATCAAACGCATGCAATGCCGGAAGGAGGCTTGCTAACAATATCACTATAGATAGAATAGTGCTAATATGTGCGCTTATTTTTTTCATGGTTTGCAAAATTAGGAAACCGGCTCGTAATAACAAGCCGGTTTCTGCCTTTTTAACAATGTATGTTTTTTAAACCAATTTGTGTGTAATTAAGTATTCAGCAATTTGTACTGTATTTGTAGCAGCACCTTTTCTAAGGTTGTCGGCCACCACCCACATGTTTAAACTTTTTGGCTGGGAATAGTCCCTGCGGATTCTCCCCACAAAAACATCGTCTTTGCCTTCAGCATAAATAGGCATCGGGTATGTGTTGGTATCAGGATTGTCCTGCACGGTTACCCCGGGAAACTGACTCAGGATTTTTCGAACCTCGGCTTCATCAAATTCATTTTCAAATTCAACATTCACCGATTCTGAATGCCCGCCAACGACAGGAATTCTAATGGCCGTTGCACTTACCGAAACCGAATCGTCTCCCAGGATCTTTTTGGTTTCTTTGGTGAGCTTCATTTCCTCTTTAGTGTAGCCGTTTTCCTGGAACACGTCACAATGTGGTAAGGCGTTTTTATGAATAGGATAAGGATAGGCCATTTCTCCTTTTTCGCCTTTATATTCATTCTCCAGTTGTTCCACAGCTTTTACGCCGGTTCCGGTAATAGACTGGTAGGTAGAAACAATTACCCGCTTGATCTTGAAAGCATCGTGCAATGGTTTTAAGGCCATTAATAACTGAATGGTGGAGCAGTTCGGGTTGGCGATAATCTTGTCTTCTGAAGTTAATTCGGAAGCATTAATCTCTGGGATCACCAATTTCTTGGAAGGATCCATTCTCCAGGCCGAAGAATTGTCTACTACCGTCGTACCGTTTTCGGCAAATTTGGGTGCCCATTCCAGGGAAGTATCTCCTCCGGCCGAAAACAAAGCGATATCGGGCTTAATATCTACGGCTTCCTGAAGCCCAATCACTTCATATTCTTTTCCCTGGAAATTGATCTTTTTCCCCACAGATCGCTCTGAGGCAACCGGATATAATTCGGTTACCGGGAAATTTCTCTCTGCTAAAACCTGTAACATTACCTGGCCCACCATTCCGGTAGCGCCCACCACTGCTATTCTCATAATCTAAAAATTTAGTCATTTCCGCAAAGGCAGAAATCTTTATTTTATTACTCCCGCACTTCAGCTACGCTCAGCATAAACTCAGGCTGGAAACTTTGTTATATTAGTCATTTCCGTGAAGAAGGAAATCCATTTAACGTTCTTAAAAACCAGCCGCAAATTTATTATACCGGGCTTAACTTACCCAGTTTCAGGACTTAAAATTGAAAAGAATTATAGTTTTTGCACTAATTGTTGATTTTCGTTAAAAAAAGACCTCACAGTTTCCTGTGAGGTTTAGTTAAATTACGCTTACATTAAATGAGCAGTATAGCGGTGCTCGTATTTTTAACTCCTTATGGAGTTTTGTTCTGCTTTTTAAGTTCGTCCCTAATCTCCGTTAGCAACTCTTCCTGGCTTGGGCCTTTGGGTTCCACCAGTTTTGGTGCTTCTTTTTCCTTTTTTGTTCTTTCATAAGCACGTAGCACCAAAAATATGAAAAAAGCAACAATTATAAAGTGAATAATGGCATCGATTAGATTTCCATAGGTTAAAATCGCAGCTTCTGCTTCTAGTGCTGCTTCCAGGCTTTCATAATCCTGCCCATCCAGCGAGATAAATTTCTGGGTGAAATCTGTGCCTCCGGTTATTAAACCAATAATAGGCATGATGACATCGGCCACAACCGAAGCAACAATCTTGTTAAAGGCAGCCCCGATGACTACTGCTGTAGCCAGGGCTATAATATCGCCTTTCAGCATAAAAGCTTTAAAATCTTTAATAAAACTCATGATAATTTGGATTGAATTAGTTAGAATTCAGCCAATTTACACAAAATTTAAAAACGATTTATTCTAATAAAATCACTGATTAATTACTCGTTTCACCCGTTGGGAAATTCCGGTAATGAGTTCGTAAGAAATTGTCCCACCATCACCAGCGAATTTGGTAACGTGTTGGGGGCCGCCAAAAATAATTACTTCATCTCCTTCTTTGCAGTTAATATCAGTCACGTCTATCATAATGATATCCATACAAACATTTCCCACGATGGGTGCGTATTCCCCGTTTACAAAAACACCGGCTTTTCCGTGGCCGTAGATGCGCTTAATACCATCGGCGTGACCAATAGGTATAGTGGCTGTTCTGCTTGGTTTTTTAGCCTCAAAAGCGCGGCTGTAACCTACAGTATCGCCTTCTTTCAAATCCTGAATTTGAGAAATAATGGTTTTAAGAGTACCTATTGGTTTAAGCCTGGCGTTAACAGCCGGATCATTAGCGAAACCGTATAAACCCAAACCGCTGCGAACCATGTCAAAACCTGCTTCGGGATAATTAAAAATTGCAGAAGTATTACAGATATGAAACATAGGTCTGTAATCCAGGTGATCTAAAAGATCCTCTGCGAATTTCTGAAAACGGGTAATTTGGTATAAACAAAATTCCCGTTCCTTCCAGTCTTCACTTGCGGCGAGGTGAGAGAAAGCCGAAACAACTTTTACGGCCTTTGTTCCTTCTAATTTTTCATGGATCTTATGAAAGTTTTTTTCAGTAAACCCCAGCCGATTCATCCCAGTATTGAACTTAAGGTGAATAGGATAACCTTCCTGTTGAAGTCTTTCCGCGATCTCAATAAATTCTGCCAGCACCTTTTCACTATATAAATTTGGTTCCAGGCAGTTATCGATAAGGGATTCAAAATTGACCGGTTGCGGATGAAGTATGAGAATGGGTTTTGTAATCCCCGCTTCCCGAAGCCTTATTCCTTCAGAAGTATATGCTACTGCAAAATAATCGGTACCAAGGTCCTCCAGCTTTTTGGCGATCTCTACTGAATCATTTCCATAGGCATAAGCCTTGATCACCGACATGAATTTAACTTCAGGAGCAATCTTAGACCTGAGGTATCGGTAATTATGAGCTAAAGCCCCAAGGTCTATTTCCAGTTGCGTTTGGTGGGCTTTAGGCATTCTTTTTCTTCAGGTTGGGGTTCAATTCTTCAGCTTGTTTCACCTCCAGTTTTTTTATTCTTTCATTGAGCATGGCCTTGTAGTATGCAGCTCTGCTTAAAGGCTCGTATTCTTCGGTTTCACCGAGAAAAACAAGGTCATCATTAACGGCCTTTCGGTAGCTAAACTGGGCTAGATTTCCAGTTCGGGTGCAAACAGCATGGACTTTGGTCACATATTCGGCGGTAGCCATTAAAAAAGGCATGGGACCAAATGGATTTCCTTTAAAATCCATATCCAGTCCGGCTACGATAACTCTAATTCCACGGTTAGCGAGATCGTTACATACACTCACAATCTCATCGTCAAAAAATTGGGCCTCATCTATCCCAACCACGTCGCATCCATCGGCCAGAATGGGAATATTTGATGCTGATGGTACCGGCGTTGAGCGGATCTCATTGGCATCGTGGGAGACTACCATCTCCTCGTCGTAGCGCTTGTCTATGGCGGGTTTGAAGATCTCAACTTTCTGCCGGGCAAACTGTGCCCGCTTGAGTCGGCGAATTAATTCTTCGGTCTTTCCGGAGAACATACTGCCGCAAATAACCTCAATCCAGCCAAATTGCTCTTCGTGATTTACTGTATTTTCGAGAAACATTTTGTAATTTTCAAATCGAAATGGGAATCAGCCCTTTTCGATAAAGGTGGAACAAATTTATTAAAAATACAAGCCATTGCTGGATGCTAATTTCTAAAGTTATTAAACCCGGGATGGGCATCTTTTTTGTGAGATTTCGTTGTAAAGCTATAAAGCTTTAAATTATGGGTTCTTAAAAATTACTTCTGAAAAATTGGATGAAAATGAAAAACAGACTTAAAAAGGAAATAGTAAAGCTCGCTGAAGATATAATTTCTGAAGAGGAGAATCTGGATACCAAAGCACTGAAACTAAAAGCAGCAAGCCTTTATGAGCAGCTTTCAATATTGCATTTTACCGAGCAGAACCTAAATGCTTTTGAAGCTCCCGAAGCGACAGAAACACTGAAAATAGAAAAACCGGAGCCAAAAGAATCCTCGGTGAGAACGGAAAATGATTATGCTCCTGATGGGACTGAATACCGCGAGGATGCCGATGCGATTACAGAGCCTAATACAGAAAAAATAAAGGATATCGTAGCACAAATGCCCCCTGAAACCGGAAAGGTAGACGAGCTTTTTGGCCCTTGGGAAAGCACTGCTCAACCACCTGCAAAAAAGCAGTCTGAGCAGAATCAGGCTCCAGTGCAAAAGCCAGATCCCATTCCAAAAAATGAAGATCCTGGATCACAAAAGGATTTTCGGGATATTGGAGTAGATTATGATAACCTCCCCAATTTTGAACCTCTTAATGCAAAACAAAAGGAGAACAAACCGAAATCTGTTAATGACCGACTGAAAAAAGGAATCAATATTGGGCTTAATGAAAGGCTGTCATTTATAAAAAACCTCTTTGACGGTAATACTACCGATTACAACCGGGTGCTTTCCCAGTTGAACACCATTGACGATCCCAATGAAGCAAAAAAATTCATAGAGAAAATCGTGAAACCAGATTATAATCATTGGGAAGGAAAAGAAGTATATGAAGAGCGATTTCTGGAAAAGATCGAAAACAAATACAGGCAGTAAGCATAGGCATCTATGGGAAAACTTTATTTGGTGCCTACCCCAATAGGTAACCTGGAGGATATCACCTTCAGGGCGGTTCGTATTTTGAAAGAGGTTGACCTAATCCTTGCTGAAGACACCCGGAATAGCGGCAAACTCCTGAAACACTACGAGATCAAAACCCACATGCAAAGCCATCATATGCATAATGAGCACAAGACGGTTGAAGGAATTGTGCAACGAATAAAAAATGGTGAAACTATTGCTTTGATCAGTGATGCAGGTACTCCGGCCATTTCAGATCCTGGTTTTTTATTAACCCGTGCATGTGTAGAGGCCGGCGTTGAGGTAGACTGCCTGCCGGGAGCTACAGCATTTGTTCCGGCATTGGTGAACAGCGGTTTTCCCAACGATAAATTTATCTTCGAAGGTTTTCTTCCGGTGAAAAAAGGCAGACAAACAAGGCTGAAACTGCTGGCTGAAGAATCCAGAACAATGATCTTTTATGAATCCCCGCATAAACTGCTGAAAACCCTTCAGCATTTTGTAGAATATTTTGGGGATGACCGGCCTGTCTCGGTTTCCAGGGAGATTACCAAGCTTCATGAAGAGACAGTTCGCGGCACGGCTTCAGAAGTACTTCAGCATTATACACAAAAGCCGCCCAAGGGCGAAATAGTGATCATAGTTGGGGGAAAACCATAAACTTTTTTATTCAGCATAGAATTTGGGGGAAATATTTTAAATTGCTCTTGCCTGCAGAAATTAGGTCCTTTCCCAAAACTTTGACTCACATTGTTATTTTTGCATAAATTTTTTAACATATGCGCTGGACGCTTAAACCTAAACCCGATCCTGAAACCGTTTCTCTTCTTTCCCTGCAATTGGGGGTGGATAAACCAATAGCATCGCTTCTGGTGCAAAGGGGTATAGACACGTTTGAAGAAGCAAAAAAGTTTTTTCGGCCCAGCCTGGACGATTTGCACGATCCCTATTTAATGAAGGACATGGATCTTGCTGTAAACCGCATTGAAAAAGCCATTGCAGCAGGGGAAAATATTATGGTTTACGGCGATTACGACGTGGATGGGACTACCAGTGTAGCGTTGATGTCTTCGTATCTTAAAACTCTCACGTCCAATGTTGCCAATTATATTCCAGACAGGTATGGCGAGGGCTATGGAATTTCCTACCAGGGGATAGATTTCGCGGCAGATAACGATATTTCCCTGATCATCGCCCTGGATTGTGGTATCAAAGCAATAGATAAAGTAGCATATGCTGCGGAAAAGGGGGTTGATTTCATCATCTGTGATCACCACCGTCCCGGTGCTGAAATACCTAAAGCCGTTGCAGTTTTAGATCCGAAGAGAGAAGATTGCGAATATCCTTATAAAGAATTATGCGGTTGCGGGGTGGGATTTAAATTAATTCAGGCATTGTCTTCAGAACGGGGAGATCCTATAGATGTTTTATTGCCTTATCTCGATCTTGTAGCCACGGCCATTGGAGCAGATATAGTTCCTATTACCGGAGAAAACCGGGTGCTGGCTTATCACGGGTTAAGGGTGATAAATATTGCGCCCAGAATCGGATTCAAGTCAATTTTAGACCAGGTAAAAAAGAAAAAGATCAGTATCAGCGATGTGGTCTTTATCCTTGCCCCACGGATTAACGCCGCCGGAAGAATGAAACACGGATTGCACGCTGTGAACCTTCTTACTGAAGAAGATGAAGCTACCGCACTGGAATTCGCTGCAGAAATAGAAAAATTTAACTCCGACAGGAAAGATGCCGACAGGACGATTACCATAGAAGCGCTTGCCCAGATTGAAGAATTAAAAGAGCAGGAGCGCTATACCACGGTGGTATATGATGAAAACTGGCATAAAGGGGTGATAGGAATTGTAGCCTCCAGGCTAACAGAAACCTACTACCGTCCCACGCTAGTCTTTACTAAAAGCGGAGAGAAACTGGCGGCATCGGCGCGTTCGGTGAAAGGATTTGATGTTTATAATGCGCTGGAAGCCTGCCAGGATCATATTGAACAGTTTGGCGGGCATAAATATGCAGCGGGCCTTACCCTGGAAACTTCAGAATATGAAAACTTTAAACACAAGTTTGAGGAAGTGGTTTCAGATAGTATCGAGAAACACCTGCTAACTCCTGAAATTAGTATAGATGCCGAATTGCAATTAAGCGACATCACTCCTAAATTCTACCGGATCCTGAAACAATTCGCTCCCTATGGGCCGGGGAATATGAGTCCTGTGTTTATGAGCAGAGACCTTATCGATACCGGTTACGGGAAATGTGTTGGGGCCGAAGATGCACATTTGAAATGCTCGGTAACTCAATTACCGTCAGGACCAACTTTTGATGTGATTGGCTTTAACCTTGGGGAAAAAGTTGAGCTGATCAAAGACCGAAAGAAATTTAAAGCGGTGTATAGCCTGGATGAAAATGAATGGAACGGGAACGTGTCGCTTCAGTTAAAGCTGCGTGACATTGCGGAAGATTAAGCGTCTAGTTTCTTTAAAGACACTGTATTCCCATCAAATTCAGCATAGGTATAATGCGAGATCCAGTCTCCGGTGTTGATATACCTGGAGTTTTCATTAAGCTGAATATCGAGGGGCAAATGCCGGTGCCCAAACAGGAAAAAATCATAATGTTTCTCCTCAAGCTTTCTGCGGCAATACTGGATAAGCCATTCCTTATCTTCACCTAAAAACTGCTGGTCTTCTACTCCTGAAATCATTTTGTTTTTTACTGAAAAATACTGGGCCAGAGGAATACCTAAATCGGGATGAAGCCAACGGTAAAGCCATTTTGAAAACGGATTGGTAAATACCTTTTTCATCCGTTTATAGCCGTGGTCACCCGGCCCTAGGCCATCGCCGTGTCCAACCAGGAATGTTTTATTGTTGAATTCAAATTCTTGTGGTTTGTGGTAAACGGGAATATTCAATTCTTCCTCAAAATAATCTTTCATCCACAAATCGTGATTTCCAACGAAGAAATAAACAGGAATACCGCTGTCTTTTATTTCTGCAAGTTTTCCTAAAACCCTTACAAATCCTTTGGGAACCGCGTGTTTGTATTCAAACCAAAAATCAAAAAGATCGCCTAATAGAAAGATTGCTGCCGCATCTTCTTTTATCTCATCTAACCATTTTACAAATCGTACTTCCCGCGGTTTGCTTTCAGAAGCAGTGGGTGCACCTAAGTGATTATCGCTTGAAAAATAGATTTTTTTACCCTGCGGGATGGTCATAGGTTATTATTCTAAGCTGTAAATATAAATATTTTAGCAGAAGACCTTAATCCCTCCCTCTCAACTGACTTCGTAAATTTAGAATTCCTTTCGGAAGGGAGTGGGAATTTACTGGAAGGCCTGGTCGCTTGCATACCACTCGGCAAAACTGGATTCGGTTTCCTGTAGTTTTAAGGAATGCAACTGAATATGTCCGGGCAGGCGGTTTTTGATCTTTTCAGCGAAGTCTATCACCATATTTTCGCTGGTGGGTTGGTAATCAACCAGGATCACGTGATGATCGCGGTTGCTGAGTTCCTGTGCCAGCTCAATATGCGGAGTGTTTTTATTAAAAACCGTGGCATGATCGAATTTATCTACGATCTCAGACTTAACGATCTTCTTTAGATCACCAAAATCTATCACCATTCCGAATTTCACATCGTTCTTATCAGAAATTGGCTCTCCAATTACAGTTACATTGAGTTTATAGCTGTGACCGTGCACGTTGCGGCATTTTCCATCGTATCCATACAGGGCGTGACCGGTTTCAAAATTGAATTGCTTTGTAATACGTATCTTACTCATAAAAGTAAATTTTGGGCAAAGATACAGGATTTTTAACGCCTGAATTTAATGCTGAAATAAAACTGTTTCCGAAGTATATTTGCTAAATTTTTGTTCCGATGGAAAAGACTAACACCGAACTTTTTGAACAATTAGAATTCAGGGAAAACCCGTATTACGAGGAGATAATAGCCGATTTGGTAGAGAAGCAATATTGCATCGCCGATAATTTTTTTGATACTGAAGAGGTGGCCGCCTTACGCGATTCCCTGAAACAAAAATACAGGGAAGATGAATTTAAAAAGGCTGCTATTGGGAATAAAGTCAACGAAGTGATAGCTAAATCGGTGCGGGGAGATTTTATCCTCTGGCTCAACGAAGCCGAAGCCGGCCCTGCGGAGAAATATTTTTTTGATAAGATTAATTCTCTTGTAGCTTATCTCAACAAAACCTGCTTTCTCGGAATTCTGACCAAAGAATTTCATTATGCGCTGTATCCAAAAGGGACATTTTATAAACGCCACCTGGACACTTTTCAAAACGATGGTAGGCGAAAACTTTCATTGGTTTGTTATTTGAACGATGAAGACTGGAAACCGGAAAATGGTGGAGAACTGGTAATTTATACCGAGGAAAACGGAAAGGAAATCGCAAAAAGCATTTACCCATTCCCGGGCAGGGTGGTGATCTTTGAGAGCCAGGTGCTGGAACATGAGGTGAAACCGGTGAATACAACCAGGCTTAGTATTACAGGTTGGTTAAAAACGCGCTAAATTATTTTTTATATCTGCTGTAAATCACTACAACAATTAGAACTACAGCAAGAATCAGCCAGAAGCCCATTCCGCTTAGAAAACTAAATATTTCCCAGGTATCTTCGCTCATTAGTTGTTTCTATGTTTTTCCTGACGTTTTCTCCAGTTTATGCGAGCATAGAAGAAAATACCAAGGATCAAGAGGATAGCAATTAAGTAAAGCCAGTTATCGGCGATAAATTCCCAGAGGGTAAATCCCCATTCTTCTTCACGGTTAGCCGGCCGGTCTTTTGGCAGATGTTCCTGAAATAGGCTCATAGTCTTCAATTTTTATTAATATAATGAATATTCAGGGATATCTGGTTATTTTTTGAATTTCGCTAAGGCATTTTTAGTAAAATCAGATAACACCAATTCCCCGGAAATTGCCGCCCTTTCAAATAATAATTCTTCCCAGTGAGAGGTGTCTTTCCATAGGATTTGTTTCATCTCGAACAAGGCTTCTGGGTTATATGAGGCAAGTTTTTCGATGAAAATTGTAATCTCCTTATCGAGGTCTTTTATCGATTCAAAAACCCTGGCATAAAGGCCTTTTTCTTTGGCCCAGTAAGCGTTTTTCCATTCGTGGGCTGCAAGGCTGAGTTCGGCCAGCGCATCTACTCCCATTTTTCGTTCTACCGCCGGAGCGATCACAAAAGGACCAATCCCTATGCTCAATTCAGAAAGTTTAATTGCGGCTGCATCAGTAGCCATAGCGTAGTCGCAAGCTGCTACGAGTCCGACGCCACCTCCCACGGTTTTTCCTTGAACACGCCCTACAATTAGTTTTTTGCATTTTCGCATTGCATTAATGACATTGGCGAATCCGGAGAAAAATAACTTACCGGCCTGCATTGTTTCTATGGCGACTAGTTCATCAAAAGAGGCCCCGGCGCAAAAGGCTTTTTCTCCTTCCGATTTTAATAGGATAACATTTACATTTTCATCATCAGAGAGTTTCTCAATTTCCTTTTCCAGTCTTTCTAATAGAACTGAGGGAAAAGAGTTACTTGCCGGATGCCCGAATTCCAGGTGAGCAATTCCGTTTTCGATTTTAGTATATAAACTTCCGTTTTCTGGTGTTGAGGTCATAATTATTCGGTTGATTTCCCTCAAATTTAAAATATTAAGCGGGAACAAACGAAATCTTCACACTTCTTTATGCAGGTATTTTCTTCGGAATTTGATCACCAGGGCGGTACTTCTTATGAGCATCCATACAAAAAATGCGATCCATATACCGTAAAGTTGCAACCCGAAGTAATCTGAAATCAAGAGAGCAGGCGTGAAGCCCAGAAAAGTTGCCACCAATAGTAGATTCCGAAGATATTTAGCTTCTCCAAGACCTTTAAAAATTCCATCAAACATAAAGGCGATGGCATTCACCGGTTGCATTAATAGGACGATCCAGAATACCGAAGAGAACAGGGCCAGAACAGCAGCTTCCTTGTTAAATATCAATCCTATTTCAGTATAAAATAAGGCGCAGATCGCCATCAGGATTAAAGCGATGAAAATGGAATATTTGCTAATTTTTTTACTGAGTTCCCACAGATTTTTATAATCGCGGGCACCCAGAAGTTTTCCGCCTATAGCGTTTCCGGCATTGGCATAACCATCAATAAAGAAGCTGAAAAACAACCAAATGTTCATTAAAATACTTTGGGCGGCGATATAATTTTTTCCGTAGTCCGTGGCGTAGGCATTGGCCAGGTAGATCGCGAAATTGAGTGCAGCGGTACGAACAAAAAGATTGGCCGCCATTAAAAGCAGTCCTTTAAGCCGAGGATTGATATTAAAACTCAACTTTAGATTAAAAGGTGTTTTCTTAAAGAAAAACCATAAGGCCATAATTAGCATTGTAGCCTGAGCAATAAGGCTGGCGTATGCCGCACCTTTTAGATGCATGGCGGGGATGAGACCTTCTATGCCGTAGACGAGGAGAAAATCGAGTCCTACGTTAACGGCAGCTCCCGCAAGGCTACATTTCATAGCCCATAAAGTATTTTGAAGTCCGCGGAAAACTCCGAAAATAGCGAAAGTTACCAGGGTAAACGGATAACCTAAAGCCCGGATTTGATAATATTCTTCAGAATAACTGAGGATAAGTCCTTCGGCATTATAGGCGCTAAAGATGCCTTCAGCAAAAAAGGCAGTGGTGAAATAGATCACCAGGCTAAAGGCGAAATTAAAATAAATAGCCTGCGGAATTAAGGTTTTTACAGCGTGCAGCCGATTCGCACCAAGATGTTGAGAAACAATGGCTGAAATTGCGGTTTTTGTCTGTGCAACTATCCAGATAATCGCCGAAAGAAAGGAACCCACGATCCCTGCTGCAGCCAGGGCCTCTACAGGATTGGTATCAACATTTCCGATAACCGCGATATCGGTTAGTGAAATTAGCGGTTCTGCAATTCCCGCGATGATAGCCGGAATAGCTAAGCGATTTATATTTTTAAAACTGATTGATGCTTCCAAGAGAACGCAAATATAAAAATAAGATCCAGGCTTGTTTACGGGATTTTCAGGAATAAAAATTTTAAAATTAAACCACTTCGCATAATTATAGTCCTATTTTTGAGAGAATTATTTTATAAAATCAATAAAAGCTTATGAATTTAAAATTACCCTGCTTGTTGCTGTTAAGTATCTTTTTTGCCTTTAGCAGCTATTCCCAACAAGATTATCCTACTAATCGCCAGGTGGAAAAACGCCTGAAACAAATGGCAAACTCTGCAAATGCAAAACTTATTTCACTTACCAAAACCAAAGGGGGTCAGGATATTTGGGCTCTTCAACTGGGAAAAGGAGATTTGGAAAATAAACCTGCCATTGCGATCTCCGGAGGCGTGGAAGGCTTTCATCTGTTAAGCGTGGAACTCGCATTACAGATTTCAGAGAAAATACTTCAGGAGCATTCAGAAATTTTGGACCAAACTACTTTTTATGTTTTTCCGAATATGTCGCCCGATGCCTATGCACAGTATTTTAGTGATATGAGATATGAACGCAGAGGAAATTCAGCAAAAATCGATCAGGACCGTGATGGGGAAATAAGTGAAGACCCTTATGAAGACCTGAACAATGACGGGTGGATTTCAAAGCTTCGAGTGGAAAGCCCAATGGGTGATTATGTGCCGCATCAAAGCGATAGTCGTGTACTCGTAAAAGCTGACGAAAAGGCTAAAAGGGATGAAAAGCGCTATATGCTGTACTCAGAAGGGATTGATAATGATAAGGACGAAAAATTTAATGAAGATCCCGAAGAGGGCATAGCCTTCAATAAAAGTCTTACTTATAAATTCCCGTATTTTGAAGCCTATGCGGGCGATTTTCCGGTCTCTCAACCAGAAAGCCGTGCGCTTCTGGACTATTTATTTGAGCGCTGGAATATTTTTGCTTTTGTGAGTTTTGGGCCTGCGAATAATTTAAGCAAGCCTTTAAAATTCAATAAAGCTGAAGCCGAAAAGCGTGTAGTTACCTCGATGTTGGAAAAGGATGTTAAGCTCAATGAAATGATCTCTGAGATCTATAATGAAACCATACCTTATGAGGCATACAACCAGGATAATCAGGGAACAGACGGGGATTTCTTTCAGTGGGCTTATTTTCACTTCGGAAGACTTAGCTTCAGCACTCCGGGTTGGTGGGTGCCGGAAGTGAAAGAAGAGAAAACAGAGAATGGTGTACAAACCGATTCGGTTTCCAATGGTGATATTAAACCAACTGCGGAAACAAACTTCCTTACCTGGGCAGAAAAAGAAGTAGTAGAGGATGTTTTTCTTCCCTGGACTGAAGTAGAACATCCTGATTTCCCCAACCAAAAGGTTGAAGTTGGAGGAATAAAGCCTTTTGCGATGAGCAACCCGCCGTACCAAATGACCGATAGTATCGCTTCCAATCATACAGATTTCATCATTAAACTGGCTGAAATGCAACCCAAACTGGAATTGCATAATCTTAAAACCGAAAAGCTAGGGGGCGGACTGACAAGAGTTACCGTAGACCTTTTCAATAACTCCCCTTTACCTACACATTCTGAACTGGGTGGAAAATCCCGGTGGCTTCAGAAACTACAAATAAGATTGAGTAAGGATAAAAAGGATATTCTGGCAGGAAACACTATTAAACTGGTAGACAAGTTGGAAGCCTACGAAAAGAAAACGCTTTCCTGGATCGTAAAAGGCAGCGGCACGGCAAACTTAAGAATTGGCGCACCTCATACCGGGTTTGTGGAGAGCAATGTAAAACTTTAATTTTAGAGAAATGAATTCAAAATATATACAAAATACAATCCTTCTGGCAATTTTAAGTTTCCTGCTCAATATTGCTCCCGCCGAGGCCCAGGAAAAATTCTTCAGGGCAATAGGAACACCGCATCAACCTGAGGTACAGGTTAGCTGGAACAGGTATTATACTTATGAGGGGATGGTTGATATAATGGAAAAGATCGCCAAGGCCTATCCTGAATTGGCTAAAATGGAAAGCATAGGGAAATCTTATGAAGGCCGTGATATTTATGTGCTCACAATCTCTGATTTCAATACTGGGAACCCGAATAAAAAACCGGCTATGTACATAGATGGAAATATTCATTCCAATGAAATTCAGGGAACCGAATTTTCTTTATACACGGCCTGGTATCTTACTGAAATGTTTGATGAACTTGATTTTATAAGAGAATTGTTGGAAGACAAAACTTTTTATATAAATCCCAGTATAAATCCTGATGCACGAAATAACTATATGAATGAACCCAATACTCCGCATTCTCCCCGCTCAGGGATGATCGTTTTAGATAATGACGGAGACGGTAAGGCCGGAGAAGATGGTTTCGATGATATTAATGAAGATGATCATATTACGATGATGATAAGGAAATCTCCAACCGGCAGGTTTATTAAAGATCCACAGGATGACCGTAAACTGATAAGAGTTGCTGCAGAAGAAAAAGGTGAATATGAAATGCTGGGCTTTGAGGGGATTGATACAGACGGCGACGGCGAAGTGAATGAAGACGGGATTGGCTATTACGATCCCAACCGCGACTGGGGCTGGAAATGGCAACCGGATTACATTCAACGCGGGGCTTATAAATATCCCTTTAGCCTACCAGAGAACAGGGCGGTGATGGAATTTGTGATGGACCACCCAAATATAGCAGGGGCTCAGAGTTATCATAATTATGGCGGGATGATCCTTCGCGGGCCCGGAGCCGAAGAAGATGCTGAAACCTATAATAGTGAAGATGTAGCGATCTATGATGAAATTGCTAAAAAAGGAGAGGAAATGATTCCGGGGTATCGTTACCTGGTGGTTTACAAGGATTTATATTCTGTTTTTGGTGGTGAATTAGATTGGTTTTACGGCGGAAGGGGCGTTTATACTTACTCCAATGAATTAATGGTTTCCTACCTTTATTTTCACGAAAATAAGGGTCGCGGAAATCAGGATGAGGAATTGAAAGTAGACCGTTACCTTACCTTTGGTGATGCGTTTGTGGACTGGGAGGAATATAGCCATCCGCAATACGGTAAAATAGAAATTGGAGGATTCAAAAAGAACTTTGGCAGGGCGCACCCGGGATTCCTCCTGGAGCAGGACGCTCACCGAAATATGGCTTTTAGTGTTTATCATGCCTACCACACCCCAAAACTAAGTATCTCTGATGTGAAAGAGGAAAACCTAGGCGGTGGTTTAAGACAGGTTACCGCTACAATTTACAATGAAAGATTAATGCCTACACATTCCAGCCAGGATTTGAAGTATAAAATCGAGCGTCCCGACTTTGTAAGTATTTCAGGAGCGAAGGTAGTTGCCGGAATGGTTGTAAATGATGAAGATTTTAATAAGGTGGAAGAGCAGGAAGTAAATCCTGAAACCATAAAGGTGGAAAATATCCCTGGGATGGATGCAGTAAAAGTGCGCTGGATCATCTCTGGAGGTAGAAACTATTCCATAAAAGTAGATTCGGCAAAAGGCGGGATCGCTGAGTGGGAAAGTTAAGGTATCCAAGAGTAATCGAAAGCCCTTCTTTTCTGCGGAAAGGAAGGGCTTTTTACTTTGTGCTATAGAACCAGCTCATAACAATGAAAGGGCTGGTCGTTTTTATGCGGAAAATAAACATCGCCAAGTCTTTGATAACCGCGGGCTTCATAAAACTTCTGGTTGCGTTTGTTTTGACTGAAGGTATCCAGCCTAATGGAAGTGAAATTTTCGGTTTTTGCGAAATCTTCTGCAAAATCCATCATTTTCCTGGCGTATCCCTGCCCCCAGAAATCCGGATGCGTGGCCAGGCGGTGAACATATAAATTATTTCCCGTCTCAGTAAGCCAGCTAATATTTTGGTAAACTTCATCCATGTTTGGGGTGAGCACTATAATGGCGATTATCCTATTTTTATGCTCATAAACAAATAATTCTTCCCTTTTAATATCATTTTCGAGCTTTTCAAGGCTTGGATAATCTTCATTCCATTGAAAAATATTTTGTTGCTGAAGGGCTTCAGCACAGGCTTCGGTAAGTTTTTTGATTTCGCTGAGGTCCTTCAGGCTAGCCTTCCTAATCATTTTTATTCAGAAATATTAATTAAAAGTTCTTTGTTTAAATTTACAGAAAATTATTACATTTGCCTTTCCAAATTGGGGGATTAGCTCAGTTGGCTAGAGCGTTTGGCTGGCAGCCAAAAGGTCATCGGTTCGACTCCGATATTCTCCACCAAAAACCACCGTTTCGCGGTGGTTTTTTGTTTCCGGATATTTTGCTTCTACAACTATTTTTTTCGTGAAAGGGCTAGAGCGTCCCGATGCCAGATCGGGAAGGTCATCGGTTCGACTCCGATATTCTCCACCAAAACCACCGTTTCGCGGTGGTTTTTTTATTTTCGCACTTTTCCTGTTTCAAAATAATAAAAAACCACCCGAATTAGGGTGGCCTGGAATTATTTTCTTCCGAAGAAATTAATCGTTTTCATCAAGTTCAAGGTACTCGTCGAATAGCTCCTGTGCATTGGCATTAAGGAAATCAAGGCTTTTGTTCAACACATGTTGAAATTCCCTGGTTAGTTCTTCTTTTTGCCAGGGATGTGAAATTCCGAAGGTGTGATTGGCGCCTTCTACCAGAAGTAATTTGGAGGCAGGACTCCATTCGAATAGATTTCCCGCGTCGGCAATTGAAACTGTTGTATCGTTACTACCGTGAGCAATAAAATGGGGTATTTCCAGCTTTTTAGCTGCTTTCTGTATATTAAGTCTTTCTTTATTCTCCTTGAAATTTTTGTAAAACTGGTAATGATGGGGTAATTGTTGCTTCGTGCGGGTATTTGTGATATACTGTACCCCTTTTTTCTCCCAGGCCTCCAAATCTTTTCCTTTGGGGAATCTTGAAGCGAAATCGCTTACTGCCGCCAGGGTAATAAGCTTGGTAATCCTTTTTTCTTCAGCCGACTTTATAACTGTAATACCGCCACCCCTGGAGTGGCCAATTAAACTAATATTGGAAGGGTCTACCTGGGCCAGATGTGGAAAATTTGGTAATAAAAGCCAATCGATAACCGATTGCAGATCATCAAGTTCTTTAGTGTAATTATTATCTCCGAAAGCTTCAATATTGGGGAATTCTGTTAGATGTTCAGGAGAGGTTCCGTTATGGCTAAAGTTGAATTTCACAAAGAAATAGCCCTTTTCGGCATAGAACTGAGCCATTTTATCCCATGCACCCCAATCTTTAAAACCTTTGTAACCGTGACAAAATATGATAACAGGTTTCGGTTTATCTTCAGTATTAAAATAAAGGTCTGCGAGTATAGGTTTATTGTGTTTTCCTTCTATCTGAAGATTAGTTTCTTTAGTAATTTCCATTTTTGATTTCTTTTTCGATAAATGCCGTATTTGGATCACAAATTTCGACAATTAATTTCTTTAATTCGGTCTGAAAAGCACCCATTATTTCGGAATCAAGTTCGGTTTTTCCTCCACTTCTTTGATTCGCCTTTTCATTCTTGGTAAATTTCAAAAATCCGTTCTGCAGATTTTTAAAGGAGATCACTCCGGCTTCCACAGGCGGATTTAAATCCAGGCTTTCTGTAATAAGACTTGCATAGGTAAGAACCTGAAAACTTTTGCTGTACTTATCATAATCTGAGGCCAGTAAGTCCCAATCTACAATTTTAAGTTGAGCCTGTTGAACCTTGCCAGTTTTATAGTCAATAATTCTGGTAATACCGTTAGTATTTTCGAGTCGGTCGACTTTTCCTCTTATGTAAACCGGGAAATCCAATGCCTCAATCTTAATTTGAGTTTTGAGGTTCTCCTCGATCATCAGGATATTAACTTCATCCCCGTTCTTTATTCGGTTTAATTCCTGCTGAAGAAAATTTTGCAGGTAGCGTTTTGCAACTTCAAAAATAAGAAGATTCTTCCCGCGATCCATAGGGACAGAGGTGTAGGATTTTTTAAACTGAAGACTGATCTCCTCCGGAATACGTTTCTTAAACTGCAGGATATCATTTTCAGTAAGGTTTTTTCCTTCCAGGGGCTTGTAGAATGTTTCCAGGCTATCATGAATAACCGTCCCAAGGGTGTTATAGGCTACGATTTCTTCTACATCGTCACTATCTCTTACCCCAAGCACATAGCGGTAATAAAAATCTATTGGGTTTCTGATGTAGGTGGTAAGCGCCGAAGGTGAAAATCCGGAGGTAGCCAACTCTTTAAGTTTTTCAATGATTTCTGGAGTTTTTTTAACCTCTTTTAAATCTGAAGTAAGAGTGGGTACTTTTGGACTTATGAGTTTTTTTATCAATTTATGGTTTGGATGTTTTTCTACTTCCAACTGTGTAATAAACCGGCTTTTCTCACCGGTATTCATCCCGTCCGGCTCGGTGTTATAGATCAAATACACCTTTTTTGCTCGTTGCATTAGCCGATAAAAATGATAGGTATAAACGGCATTTTTCTCACTGTAAGTCGGGAGCTTATATGCCTTTTTAAGATCGAAAGGCAGAAAGGAATTATGTGATTTCCCCGAAGGCAATATTCCTTCATTCACTGATGTAATAATCACCGTTTCAAAGTCGAGTGCCCGGGATTCTAACATTCCCATTAGCTGAAGACCTTTAAAGGGTTTTCCCTGAAAATCCAAACTTTGAGTCGTCATTATTTCCTTGTAAAAACCATGGAGTGTCTTTAAACTCCGGATATGGGGATAAGTTGAATGGAGACTTTCAAGTTTGTTGAAAAGAATATGAAATTGATATAAAAACTCCAGGCCAATGCTGTTTTTCTGACTCTTATAAAAACCCTTGATTTCCTGAATAAGCATCTGGAAATTCCTGATGAGCGTTTCAGGTTTGTTATTCACCTCATCAAAACAAGCCTTTATGATCTTTTGATTTCCGCTTGTAAATTGCTGAATGATTTCTTCTGAACTAATATAAACCGAATTATCCTTTTTGATCTTTCCTGAAAAATCATCGGCGGCGGGTTGGAGAATGCTATGCAAGGCAGGATGATTAATTATTGAAATCACATCTTTGTAATAGAACCCGGAGGCTGCATTAAGATTAATATGAAAGATCTTTTCAAAAAGAGAACTTAACGGAGCATTTTTGAGAGGAAATCCCATCGTGATATTCAAATCCCGGATGTTCGGTGGCAAACTGTTTAGAACAGGCAACAGAAGGTCTTCTTCTCCCAAAACGACAGCCGTATTTTCCAATTGATTTTGCTCCATACCTGAGAGTAGCTCTCCCAGATATTTAGCCTGTCCGATATTTTTTGGCACCCCAATTAGTTCTATTTCTTTTTCTTTTGAAAACTCTTTTACCTCAGGTAAAGAAGTTTCATTATTATAGATTGGCCACTCCTTAAGATATTGATTAAGGAAAATCGATGCTGAATGTTCTTTGTCTTTCAAAAAGATCTCATCGAGATCCCAGTTAATTTCAGCTTTCCCTTGCTCCAATAAATGTTGGATGATCTCCTGTTCGGCATTATTTAAGGCGTTAAAGCCAATAAAAACATGTTTCTGAGATTCAGAGGAAGTGTAATTTTTAATTTTTCCAGCAGCCTCCCGATAAATCAGGCCTTGATATCCCCGATTCCTGGAGAGAAGACTAGTTTTTAATTCAGCATAATATTCAGGAAGCTTGTGCCAGAATTTAAGGTAGTTTTCTATTAATTCGGTTTTATCCTTCTGAAGATACCAATGATTGATATCCTGAATTCCGGCCAGATAATTAAAAAAGCTTTTATGATCTATAAGGTACCGATCTATCTCATTAAAATCATGGATTAGGGTCTGGGCCCAGGTAGTAAAAGTTTCAAAATCTTCGCGTTCCTCCTCAGGAGTTAGTTTTCTGTAAACTTCATAGAACTCAAACAAGCAAATAGTATTATCTATAGGCTGAAGTCCGGAAATAATTTGAGCAAACTCTTCAATACTGTAAACTTTTGGGGCGAAAAGATGCTTTTGATTTAATTTTGAAAGCTCATTCAATAAGAAACTCCCGGCTCTTTTTGAGGGGAGTATAAAAATGGTTTCTGAAATGTTCTCTTCTGATTTTAAGAGTTTTTGAAGGACCTGCGATATAAAAGAAATCATTTCATAAAAATAAAAAACGCCCCGATTAATCGGGGCGTTTTTAAATAAAGTTTTAAACTTTTCTACTAGTTCATATCAGTAGTATCAGTTTCAGTTTCCTGGTTTCTCATTTCCTTGTCTTTATCCAAAGAAATTTCAACACGTCTGTTATCCTGTCTTCCGGCAGCAGTATTGTTAGTTGCGATTGGTCTGGATTCACCGTAACCTTCAGAAGTCAATCTGTTGGCTGGAATTCCGGCTTCTTGTAACCATTCTTTAACAGAAGCTGCACGTTCTTTAGAAAGTTGCAGGTTGTATTCGTCGCTTCCGGTGCTGTCTGTATGACCTTCAACATGGAAGATAGTGTTATCATATTCTTCCATGATATCGGCGATAGATTGAAGCGCCTCTTCAGATTCATCACGGATGGTAGCTTTATTCAGGTCGAAAAGTACGGTTTTAGAGTACTCATTCAATTCAGAAATAACTTCAACATCCGGCTCTGGACAACCGTCATTTTCTACGGTTCCAGGAGTGTCAGGACATTCGTCATCTTTGTCAAGAACTCCGTCATTATCACGGTCTTCGTAAGGACACCCATCATTTTCAGCAGGACCGGCTTCTTCAGGACAGTCATCTTCATGATCTGGAACGCCATCGCCATCTGCATCAGGACATCCGTTAAGCTCGGCAAGACCAGCTACTTCAGGACAGTCATCTTGAGGATCTGGGATTCCGTCACCATCAGTATCAGGACAACCATCAAATTCAGGAAGACCAGCTACATCAGGACAGGCGTCTTGTCTGTCTTCAATGCCATCACCGTCGGTATCAGGACATCCGTTGAATTCAGGAAGACCTGGAGTTTCAGGACACTCGTCATCTTTGTCGTAGATACCATCACCATCAGTGTCAGTACCACCAAACATAAATTTCACACCGGCAGCATGTTGGAAATGCGTAGCCATATCGGTATCAAAAACATGTTTGTAATTAGATTCAACAGTAAGGGCTACATTGTCGCTAAACCAGAAATTAAGACCCACTTTACCGTTTAAGGTGGCAGCGCTTAAATCTGTAATAGGAAGATCTCCCGAGTCACCGATGCGGGTGTAACCCCCACCAATACCAATTACTGGATCTAACCATCCTTCGTTAAGCATTGCTCGAAGACTGTAATTGAAAGATCCGTCAAGGGAGTAATAAGAAAGATTACTGGTTCCCATATCTCCATATTTGTCAATTTGGTTCATTGAACCATCAAGTTCGAAAACAAATCCGCCGCCAATATACCGTCCAACTGAAATTCTGGACACAGCAGGGATGATATTCCAGTGGTCACCCACATTAAAATACTGATCGAAAGTACCTCCAAGGGGAGCATCTTCACCAGTAGGATAGAAATCTACTGCATTGGCTTCAAGACCAATAGACCATGGATTATTGGCATCCTGAGCGTTTACCGAAGTAAGCCCAAATACCAACACAGCAGCCATTAATAATTTGCTAAGATGTTTCATATTCAATTGTTTAGTTTTAAGTGTTAATTGTTAACAAAAGTAGACGCAAAATGTATATTAACAAAGTGGATAATAATAAAGTTTTCTTAATAAACCCTTGTCTAATGCAGTTTTTCAGCGATTTGAAGGAAATTTAGGCCTCTATTTTACTGTTTTATTAACAGAAATTCAAAGTTAATTAGATCACTCCCAGTTCTTTTCCCACTTTAGTAAAAGCCTTAATGGCTTTATCCAAATGTGCTTTTTCGTGAGCTGCAGAAAGCTGAACCCTTATACGGGCTTTACCTTTAGGCACTACCGGATAGAAAAAACCAATTACATAAATGCCTTCGTCAAGTAGTTTATCAGCCATGTTTTGCGACAATTGAGCATCGTAAAGCATCACCGGTACAATTGCAGCATCACCGTCTATTATGTCAAAACCGGCTTCTTTGATTCCGCTTTTAAAGTATTTTGTGTTTTCTTTTAATTTATTCCGAAGGGAAGAATCGGTTTTCAACATATCAAAAACCTTAATTGAAGCCCCAACGATAGCCGGCGCGAGGGAATTTGAAAAGAGATAGGGACGCGAACGTTGACGCAGCATTTCTATGATTTCTTTCTTGGCGGTTGTGTATCCACCCATTGCGCCACCCAGAGCTTTTCCAAGAGTGCCTGTAATGATATCCACGCGATCCATTACATTTTTCTCTTCAAGGGTTCCAATTCCGTTTTCTCCAATGAAACCTGTTGCATGACATTCGTCTATCATAACCAGCGCATCATATTTATCGGCGAGATCACAAATCTTATCCAGTGGAGCTACCAATCCGTCCATTGAAAATACCCCATCGGTAACGATAATCTTAAATCGTGCACCTTTGTCGTTTGCGGTTTTAAGTTGGTTTTCGAGATCTTCCATATTCCCGTTTTCGTAACGGTAGCGTGCAGCTTTACACAGTCTTACTCCATCAATTATAGAAGCATGATTAAGAGAATCTGAGATTATCGCATCTTCCGCAGTGAATAGAGGTTCGAAGATTCCTCCATTGGCGTCAAAGGCTGCCGCATATAAAATAGTGTCTTCGGTTCCGTAGAAATCGGCGATCGTTTTTTCCAGTTCCTTGTGAATATCCTGAGTCCCACAAATAAACCTCACACTTGACATTCCAAATCCATGCGAGTCTAAAGTGTCTTTTGCGGCCTGGATAACTTCGGGATGCGAAGATAAGCCCAGGTAATTATTAGCGCAGAAATTTATTACTTCCTGGCCGGTTGAGATTTTTATCACGGCATCCTGCGGACTGGTGATAATTCTTTCTCTTTTAAATAATCCGTTATCTTTTATCTCCTGAAGTTCTTTTTCAAGATGATCTTTTATTTTTCCGTACATTTTAATCGATTTTTCACAAAATTACACATCTTTTTTATACATACTCAAGGCTTAACTTCTTGTTAATATAAACAAGGATCTTTTTATTTGTTCTGAACCCCATATTTTCCAGTGTTTCACCATAAGTTTTTATTTGCATGGCGTGTTGTTCCTTAAAACCGCCGGTTTTATAATCCAGAATAGTCACTTCTTTATCTTTAAAATTAAGCCTGTCTGGTCTGAGTCTTTTTCCGTGATCTATAAGAATGTCTCTCTCATTCAAATTTGAGATTCCAGGTTCAAAGAATTCCCTCAAGTCAGGATGGTCAATGACAGAATTGATCACTTTTCCGATTATTGGTTTTGCTTCCTGAGTAATAATTCCATCAAGAACCGCCTGGTCCAAAGCTTGATCTACATCTTCTTTTGTGTTGATTTGCGCTAGAATATCATGGATGATTTCACCCTTTTCAATGGCTTCTTCCTGCTGGGTATCCCATAATGAACCTGATCTTGTGACTATATGTACTGCCTGATTTTCAGTAGGTGTGGAATAAAAGTGTTCTTGTACCTGGCTTGTAGAGCCCTTTGCCCCCGGTCGCAGTTGAGGAAGATTTCCAAAGGTATACTGGAGTTGTCCTTCTGCCCATTTCCCTGCCTCTTTTAGAAAACCTATTAATAATCCGGAAACCTTCGCAGGGTTTTCTATTCCATTCTTATCGGTATCCAATTTTGAAAGGATATACAATTGTTCTGAAGCCCTGGTGCAGGCAACATACAACACGTTAAGAGTGTCGAGTTCCTTTTGATCAAGCAATTCCTGAAATACGGCGGAAGCATTTTCACTCCAATTGAGCATTTTCTTTGAGGCACTAATGTAGCTCACTGGAATTTTATTCAATGCTTCAGGGAGGTCCAGCCAAAGGGAATCCATTCGGGTATCCTGAAAATCAGAGTTGGCAAAAGGATAGATCACTACCGGAAACTCCAGACCCTTAGAAGAATGAATAGTCATTATTTTGACCGCATTTCCTTCCTCAGGAACTGCAATACTGAGCTTTTCTTTATTTTGTTCATAAAGGTCGAGGAAATCGGCAATGCCCGTAATGGATTTCTGAGTTGTTTCAAAAATATAATCCAGGAAGAACTGAATGTAAGCATCAGAAGTATCTACCAGCGAAAAACTTCTGATTATATATTCCGTTGCCTCATATAAGGAGAGGTTTTTCATCTCCTCCAGACTAAAATGGATATCATATTCCTTAAGCCAGTTGAAGAAAGCATCTTCATGATACTTCAAATTCTCGCTTATAATTTGGTGCGGTTCCTCCAGCTGAAGTTTTTCCTGAAGAAAATTAAAAAGTTCCAGCTTAAGATTATCATCCTTGGGGTTGATAGAAAAAGCAAGCAGATGTAATATGAAATTAACGGCCGGAGAATTAGCTACCAGAAGGGTTTCCGAGGAAACTACAGGGATTCCTTGCTCACTTAAATAACTCGCAATGGCAATTCCCTCTTTTCTTCTGCGGGTGAGAATGCAAATATCGCTTTTAGGGAATTTTTCCTCTTCCAGATTTTTGATTATTTCCAGAACTCTTTCAGGATAGATATTAAATTCTTCCTCACTGGTTTTTGCTTCAATAAATGAAATGTCTACGTATCCATAATTTTCTTTTTTTGGTGTTTGCTTACTTTTTACAAAAAGTTCGCTGTAACTGGGATGCCGCAAAGAATTCGAGGCATATTGAAAAAGATTATTATTGAAGTTCACAATTTCACCCCCGCTGCGATAATTATCGGGGAGATCTTCTACTTTTTGTTTTATACTGAAAGGTTTTTCTTTAAGATTATAGAGGTCAATAAATTGCTCGGCTTTACCTCCACGCCAACGATAAATAGATTGTTTGGCATCTCCTACCAGCATAAGTCCGGCCGGTTCCCCCGGTTTTGATTCAGCAGAAAGACTATGCTCCACCAATGGTTGCAGATTTTCCCACTGCATCTGGGAGGTATCCTGAAATTCATCTATGAAATAATTCTGATAGCGTTCCCCGAGTTTCTCATATATAAAAGGCGCGGGTTGGTCTTTAACCTGGGCGCTTATCAATGGGTTGAATTCTGAGATCAACAAAAGGTTACGCTCCTTCTTAATGATTTCAACCTGTTGATTGATAGCGTTTAAAAGGGAAAGCTGCACCAGTTTTTTCTCTATTTCACTGAGAAAATCCAATTGATAGATAGCTTTTTCTGAAGCTCTAAATAGTTCACAAAGCTGTGGCTGAAGACTGTCTAAAAGGGATTTTTTCTCCTCTTTTTGGGTTTTGTTATAAAGTGGGGATATTTCCAGGTTTTCTATCCATTGTGAAGAGAAATCTGCAGGAAACTTTTCCTCCTTTAATTTCTGAAAATAATTAGGGAGTGATTTCCTGGTGAAATCTGAAAATTCCAGGTTATGGTCCTGCATTATTCCGAAGAAAATATCCGCTGAACTATGGATGATTTCTTTTGTGGATTCCTTTTCGGCTTTTATCTTTTTGGAAAACTTTTCGAAGTCGGCGAGACTTTTACCTTTTAATTTCGCCAGAGGATGTTGATTGTTTTCATTGGTAAGTAACCGGGAAATTTCAAAGAGATCCTTGGTTATATCCCAGCTTTTTTCCTCATCGGTTTTACTTAGGGCAAATTCAGTAAGAATTTTTGTCAGGGTCTTATCGGTTCCCGCCTTAGCAATTAAAGCTTCCACGGCTTCAAGCAGAATTTGCTCGGTGTTTAGAGAAATCTCAAAATTAACCGATAAACCAAGGTCTTTGGCAAAACTTCTCAGGATTCGCTGGGTAAAACCATCTATTGTAGAGATCTCAAAAGCCGCGTAATTGTGAATGATATTTTTTAGAATTCTGGCAGATTTCTGCTGAATCTCTTCACCCGACATTCCTGTGGCCTCTCTGATGGCTTCGAAGAGCCCGCTAGAAGCTTCAGGGACCGGAGATTTTGAGAAGTTATGCAGACTTGTGATGATTCTTGTTTTCATCTCTGCCACCGCTTTATTGGTAAAGGTTATGGCCAGTATATTTTTATACGCATCTGGCCTGGAGGAATTGAAAAGTAAAACAAGATATTCCTTGACCAGGGTAAAGGTTTTTCCGGAACCCGCGGATGCATTATAAATATTGAAAGTATTTTTCAAAAATCAGTATTGTTTGGTGAAATCTTAATTGATGGACAGAAACATAAAGGTAAAATAAAATTGTTTGCCAAAGCTTCCGTGCTTTTAAGTATTTTATAACAGAAAAATATTTTTAGTACATTCCTTAATACTTAAATTTGGGAGAATTAAATACTAATCACAATAAAATATATAAAACTATGGCTTTCGAATTACCGAAACTAAAATATGCATTTGATGCATTGGAACCACATATAGATGCAAGAACCATGGAAATTCACCATGGTAAGCATCATGCAGGTTATACAAGTAAACTTAACGACGCTATAAAAGGTACCGACCTGGAAGGAAAAACCATTGAGAATATTCTGGAAAATCTGGATATGTCAAATAAAGCTGTTAGGAATAACGGAGGTGGATATTACAATCACAATTTATTCTGGGAAATCATGTCTCCTGATGGTGGTGGAAAACCCGATGGTGAACTTGCCTCAGCAATTGATAATGCTTTTGGATCTTTTGAAGCCTTTAAAGATGAATTCGCAAAAGCCGGTGCCGGACAGTTTGGATCTGGTTGGGCCTGGTTATGTGTTCATCCCGGAGGTAAATTAGAGATTTGTTCAACAGCAAATCAGGATAATCCATTAATGCCGGAGAAAGGTTGTGGTGGTACTCCAATTCTGGGACTTGATGTATGGGAGCACGCATATTATTTAAACTATCAGAACCGTCGTCCAGATTACATCAACGCATTTTTTAATGTGATTAACTGGAAAGAAGTTGCGAGCAGATATGCAAAAGAAAAATAGAGATTAAGTTCTAAAATTTATAAAGGCTACCGATTCGGTAGCCTTTTTTTATGTGCTATAGAAATTAGTCCCAATAAAAAAAGGCGGATTATTCATCCACCTTTTTTTGCCCCAAATCTACCATGAACTTAACCTACTTATGTTATGGTCTTACCAAGATAGGAAGAAAAATAGGTTCTGAAAACATTTTTAGATGAACTACCAAAATACTAGTTTATAGGTAGTTCATAAGAAAAAAGTGTAAGAGAGGGATTATTTTTTTAGAGCACCTGGAAATCGAACATAAAAAAAGGCGGATTGTTCATCCACCTTTTTTTGCCCCAAATCTACCATGAACTTAACCTACTTATGTTATGGCTTAGCTAATATACAACAGGATTTTATTTTTGCAAATGCTTTTAGCCCAATAGCTTAAATATTTGTTGAACACCTTTAGCTGAAATAAAGTTGTAGGAAAATACTTATATTTTTGAAGGTATTGAGTGCATCACAGTTATATGCTTATTTAAGTTTGGAGCATAAAAAAAGGCGGATTGTTCATCCACCTTTTTTTGCCCCAAATCTACCATGAACTTAACCTACTTATGTTATGGTCTTACGAATATAAGCCGGAAAATTCTGGTTGAAAAATATTTTAGATAAAGCGCATAAATATTTGATAAACAGCAATATACTAGTAGGCTCTGTCCTTATTTCCTTCAAAAAAGTTGATGAAGGCCCTATTCACCACTCTATTACCGCCAAATGTTGGATAATCACCTGTAAAATACCAATCCCCAAGATTTTTCGGGCAAGCTTTATGTAAATTATCAACGGTCTGATAGATCACTTTTATCTTCGCTTTTACCGTGGGTTCACTTATCAGTTCAGCGATTTTATCTGAAATTTGTTCATCGGTGAAAGGCTCATAGATCTCCTTTACGAAGTTTTCTACTTCATGGTCTTCCAGATCTACCTGTTCCTTGCATTTTTTATAAACATCTTCTACTATCTCATATTTATTATGATCTTTTAGTAGTTCTAAAGCTGCTCTAAAAGCTACCAGATCTTCCAGTCTGGCCATATCTATTCCGTAGCAATCCGGATATCTAATCTGTGGCGCCGAGGATACAATTACAATCTTCTTTGGATTCAACCGATCCAGCATTTTAATAATACTTTTCTTAAGTGTTGTCCCTCTAACAATGCTATCGTCAATAATTACGAGACTGTCTTCCGGTTTTACAACTCCATAAGTCACATCATAAACGTGAGCCACCAAATCATCCCTACTGCTATCTTCAGTAATGAAGGTGCGAAGCTTAGCATCTTTAATGGCTATTTTTTCTGTTCTCAGGCGGTGTGCAAGTATTTCCTGAAGCCTGGCATCGGTTAGCGTTTCCTTTTCGGCAAGAATAGCCTCGTTCTTCTGTTTGTTCAATTCATCCTGGGCAGCTTCAACCATTCCATAGAATGATGTTTCAGCGGTATTTGGTATAAAGGAAAAAACGGTATTTATGGTGTCGTGTTTAATCGATTTCAACACCTCAGGCATAAGAAGACGCCCCAGCATTTTACGTTCTTTATAGATTTCGGCATCGCTTCCGCGGGAAAAATAAATACGTTCAAAAGAACAGGCTTTTCGCTCAAGAGGTTCAAGAATTTGCTGAATAGAGACCGAACCGTCCTTTTTGGTGATTATCGCGTGACCGGGTTCCAATTCCTTCACATCATCATAATCTACATTGAATGCAGTCTGGATCACCGGTCGTTCTGAAGCTACTACTACTACCTCGTTGTCTTTATAATAATAAGCAGGCCTGATTCCGGATGGATCTCTAAGTACGAAAGAATCACCATGGCCCAGGAGCCCTGCCATTGCGTAACCGCCGTCCCAGTTCTTAGAAGATTTCCTGAGGATCTTAACTACATTAAGTTTTTCGGCAATCATGGGGGAAGCTTCTACTTTAGAATAGCCTTGTTTTTTTAGTTTCTTATAAAGTTTCTGAACTTCAGAATCAAGAAAATGCCCGATCTTCTCCATGACGGTAACGGTATCAGCACGTTCTTTTGGATGTTGTCCCAAATCAACAAGATTATTGAAAAGCTGGTTGACATTGGTCATATTAAAATTACCCGCTACGATTAGATTACGGTGCATCCAGTTATTTTGTCTAAGAAAAGGGTGCACATTTTCAATGCTGTTTTTGCCAAAAGTCCCGTAGCGCACATGGCCCAAATAAACTTCTCCTATGTAAGGGATATGTTTTTTCTGAAGTGCGACATCATTGGCGTATTCAGGATTTTCCTTGATTTCAGCATTTATCCTGTCATTAATTTGCTCAAAAATATCCTGAATGGGTTGTGCTGCATTAGATCTTACCCGACTAATGTAGCGATCTCCCGGACTTGTATTTAATTTAATGCTGGCAAAACCGGCGCCATCCTGGCCACGATTATGCTGCTTTTCCATCAATAAATACATCTTGTTTATGCCGTAAAAGGCGGTGCCGTACTTTTCCTTGTAATATTCAAGTGGCTTTAAAAGACGGACCTGGGCAATTCCGCATTCATGTTTTATGGCATCACTCATAATTGTTGTTCCTGGATTATTGTTTTCACTTGGTCACAAAAAAAGCCCTGCAATTACAGGGCCGTATATTTAACTTACTTCTATTTCGAATTGGGTGAGCTTTTTAAAAGCTTCCAGTCTCTGCTGAACTTCCGACGGGGATAATTCCTGCATCCGCTCCGTGCCGAACTTCTCTACGCAGAAGGAAGCGAGATTAGACCCATAAATAATGGCGTTTTTCATATTTTCAAAAGAGATATCCTCTGTTTTGGCCAGATATCCTGCGAAGCCACCAGCAAAAGTGTCTCCGGCTCCGGTTGGATCAAACACCTCCTCGAGCGGAAGGGCGGGAGCGAAAAATATCTGCTCTTCATGAAACAACAACGCCCCGTGTTCTCCTTTTTTGATCACTATATATTTAGGGCCTAGTTCTTCGATTTTTCTTGCTGCTTTCACCAATGAGTGCTCCCCCGAAAGTTGACGGGCTTCTTCGTCGTTAATCGTGATGACGTCAACCTTTTCAATAACCTTAAGAAGGTCATCCCAGGTATTGTCCATCCAGAAATTCATCGTATCGAGAACCACTAATTTTGGGCTTTCAATTTGTTCCAGAACACTTAGCTGAACAAGAGGATGAAGATTTCCCAGCATAACGATATCAGCATCTTTATATGCCGAAGGTACCACGGGCTTGAAATCTGCGAGCACGTTAAGTTGGGTATCCAGGGTGTCTCTGGTATTTAGATCGTTATGGTAACGACCGCTCCAGAAGAAGGTTTTGCCTCCTTTAACGATCTCGATACCGTCAATATTTATATTATTATTTGTAAGCAGATCCAGATATTTTTGAGGGAAGTCGTCTCCTACTACAGAAACTACTGCACTGTCTACATTAAACTGGGAAGCCGAGAGGCCAATATAAGTCCCTGCTCCACCAAGAATTTTATCTGTTTTACCAAAAGGGGTTTCAATCGCATCAAAGGCTACGGTGCCTACAATCAATAATTTACTCATAACGGGTTTTAAAATGTGCTGCAAATATACAGTTTGTTTTTCAAGGGATAAACCTAAATTCAGATCGCTTTACTGAAGCTTAAATTTTTTCAAACCCTTGATCTATAAGTAGTTTTTTCTCTTTAGATGCAGCTACGGCCAGGGCATCGCAGCGTTCATTTTGAGGATGTTCATTGTGGCCCTTGATCCATTTGAATTTCACGTGGTGTTTGCGGTATTCATTTAGGAATTCAATCCAGAGATCTGCATTTTTTCGATCTTTAAAAGCTTTCTTTTCCCAACCAAAGACCCAGCCTTTTTCCACGGCATCAGCAACATATTTCGAATCGGTAAAAACCACAACCTTTAATCCGGGCTGTTTTAGCTTTTTCAGCGCTTCAATTACAGCTCTAAGCTCCATCCTGTTGTTAGTGGTGTGTTTAAAGCCTTTTGAGAACTCTTTTCGGTAGGCCTTGCCTACCCATTCCATGACAATTCCATATCCTCCGGGGCCGGGATTTCCTCTCGCGGCACCATCGGTATAAATGTAAACCTGGGGTTGCTGCACTATTCTTGGTTTTGTTGAAGGAGTTGCTCGATCACCTGTGGGAAGTGTTTATATTCCAACTGATGAATTTTTTCGGCTAAACTTTCAGGGGTTTCGTCTTTATCGATCTTTGTTTTTGTCTGAAAAATGATTTCGCCTTCATCATATTTATCGTTTACATAATGAATGCTGATTCCGCTTTCCTCGTCTTTATTATTGATTACCGATTCGTGAACTTTTTCTCCATACATACCTTTACCGCCGTAATTTGGCAAAAGTGCCGGGTGGATATTTATCACTTTATCAGGAAATTCTTCCAGGATTTTATTCGGGAAAACCCAGAGAAAACCAGCTAATACGATGAGGTCTGGTTGAATGTCTTTCAGCACATGCAATACTTCATTGCTTTTGTACAAAGCATCCCGGTCAAAATAAAGGGCTTTAACTTTGAGATCGTGTGCCTTTCGAAGCACTTTAGCCGATTTTCGGTTTGAAAAAACAGCAACTACCCTCGCTAATGGAGAATCCTGAAAATATTTGATGATATTTTCGGCATTTGTGCCGGTCCCCGAGGCAAATATCACAATTTGGCGTGGAGTACTGTTAGGTTGTAGGCTCAAATCGATGCTGTTAATAATTAATAAAGTGTAAAATTAAGGGCTTTCAGGGAAAAATATGTAAATTAGATTCACATTTTTAAAGTAAAAATCGGTTTTAAAATAAAGTTTTTTATTTTTGCCTCCTAAACAAAATTAAAATAAAATATTATGTCAGACATTGCATCAAGAGTAAAAGCGATTATCGTTGACAAGTTAGGTGTTGACGAGAACGAAGTTGTAAACGAAGCCAGCTTCACCAACGACTTGGGTGCTGATTCATTGGACACTGTGGAATTGATCATGGAATTTGAGAAGGAATTCGACATCCAGATTCCTGATGACCAGGCTGAGAACATTGCCACAGTAGGTCAGGCAATTTCTTATATTGAAGACGCAAAAAAATAAACCAATAGACTATATGGAGTTAAAGCGAGTTGTAGTCACGGGCCTTGGTGCCCTAACCCCCATTGGAAACAATATTGAAGAATATTGGGATGGCTTGGTGAACGGAAAAAGCGGGAGTGCTCCCATTACTTACTTCGATACCGAAAAATTCAAAACCAAATTCGCTTGTGAACTCAAAAACTTTAATCCGCTGGATTATTTCGACAGAAAAGAAGTAAGAAGGTTGGACAGGTTTGCCCAATATGCCATTGTAGCTTCAGATGAAGCTATAAAAGATTCCGGCATCGATCTGGATATTATAGATAAGTATCGGGTTGGTGTAATATGGGGGGCCGGAATTGGTGGATTGGAAACCTTTCAGGACGAAATGATTAATTACGCCAATGGCGACGGGTCTCCCCGATTCAATCCTTTCTTTATACCTAAAATGATTGCAGATATTGCCCCTGGTAATATCTCCATTCGACATGGGTTTATGGGGGCGAATTATACAACGGTTTCTGCTTGTGCTTCTGCAGCGAATGCGATGATCGATGCGCTAAACAACATCCGTTTAGGATATAGCGATGTGATCGTTTCAGGTGGTTCAGAGGCTGCGGTAACTATTGCGGGAATGGGAGGTTTTAATGCTATGCATGCGCTTTCTACCCGAAATGAGAGCCCTGAAACTGCCTCAAGACCTTTTGATGCCACCCGGGACGGTTTTGTTCTCGGCGAAGGCTCAGGAGCCTTGATCCTGGAAGAATACGAACATGCCAAAGCACGTGGTGCCAAGATCTACGCCGAAGTTGTAGGTGGCGGTCTCTCTTCTGATGCATACCATATGACAGCCCCTCATCCTGAAGGAAACGGAGTAGTGGCGGTAATGGAAAATTGCCTCAGGAATGCGGGACTTAATCCTGAAGATATCGACGCTATCAACACTCACGGAACTTCAACTCCCCTTGGAGATGTAGCTGAGCTTAAAGCAATTGTAAAGGTTTTTGGTGAACACGCGAAGAATATAAACATTAATTCAACCAAATCTATGACGGGGCATTTGTTAGGAGCCGCCGGAGCCGTAGAAGCTATTTCAGCTATTTTATCTATGAAATACGGAATTGTGCCTCCAACAATAAATCATGAACACCCCGACGAGAATATTGATGCTGAATTAAATCTTACACTTAACAAAGCGCAAAAGCGTGATGTTAAGCTGGTGATGAGCAATACCTTTGGGTTTGGTGGTCATAATGCTTGTGTGATCTTTAAAAAGCTGGATGAGTAACATTTCTTAAAATGAGCGTTATCCGAAACATATTAAATTCCCGATCTTCTAAAGGCGGGAATTTTTTTATGATCTTAACCCAGATCCTTGGTTTCAAACCCAAGAACCTGGCGCCTTACCGAAAGGCTTTTACTCATAGATCTCTTAATATCAAAGATGAATTGGGGAACGCTATTAGTTTTGAAAGGTTGGAATTCCTGGGTGATGCCATGCTTAGTGCGGTAATTGCTTCTCATCTTTTTAAAGCAGTTCCCGGTGGTAATGAAGGTTACCTTACCAAAATGCGATCAAAAATTGTGAGCCGTAAACATCTTAATGAACTAGGGAGGGATCTGGACCTCATCAATCATGTAAAAACCAATATTCCTATAGATCAATTTGGTGTAAATATTCATGGAAATCTGTTTGAAGCATTAATAGGGGCTATTTATCTTGATAGGGGTTATAAATATTGTAAGCGCTTTATTTATGAGCGGGTTATAGATCCTTATGTCGATATTGAGCAACTCGAGGGAAGAGTAATAAGCTATAAAAGCCTTCTCATCGAATGGTGCCAGAAGGAAAAAAAGGAATTCAACTACGAGATTTACGAAGACACCGGAAATGATGAGATCAAACATTTTGCAGTTAAGCTTCGAATTGATAACAGGGTGGTGGCAAAGGCACGGGCCACTTCCAAAAAGAAAGCCGAAGAGAAAGCCTCTAAAAGGGCTTATTATGCACTCCAAAATATAATTACCTGATTTTAGAGAATTGTTCTAAGCTATAACGTTTTCGTAGAAAATTGTGAAATTTTTCCGCAGTTAAGCCTCATTTTTCTTATTCTTATTTTATCTTTATCCATAAAGTAGAAGACTTATGCAGGCGCATAAAATGTTGTTGGATGAGGTGGAAGAAGACCTCTTTAAACTCCTTGCTATTTATTGTTCTATTGAAGATTTCAAAATGGCATTTTTGCTGAATAAGCATTTAAAACTGAAGTTAAAGAGAGAAAGAGAAGATGTGGATTTCATGCATCAGAGTATTGAGGCCCAATATGCAAGATTTACTTTTAAAGACCCTAAAACTTTTCACAGCTATAATCTGGTTGCCAACAAATTTAAGGGTCAACCCTCAAGGGTATTGAATGCGGGTTCCTTATTTGCCGAAGAAGAAGTAAGGCCCCAGGAAATTAATCTTATTCCCGAGTATAATAAAGTGGATTTTTTTCTGAAGATAGAAGAGGATCTGCCCGACCAACATTTTAATAAACTGGTTAATATTATTAGCCAGATTCCCCAGGTAATTGCCGTGCATAAGATTGATGCAGAGCAATTAAAATCAAAACAAAATTTAATTTTTGAATAATGCCAACAAGAAAGAAAACAAAGATCGTTGCCACCCTAGGACCGGCAACGAGTTCTAAAGAAATTTTAAATAAAATGCTCCAGGCCGGAGTAAATGTGTTCAGAATTAATTTTTCTCACGCCGATTATAATGATGTGAAAGAACGTATCAAAATGATACGGGAACTCAATGAAGAATTTGGTTATAACGCTTCTATCCTGGCCGATTTACAAGGCCCAAAACTCAGGGTAGGGGTTATGAAAGATGAAGTTGTGGTATCTGAAGGTGACCAAATCACTTTCGCTACCGGAACAGAATTTAAAGGTACCGCTCAAAGAGTGTTTATGAATTATGATACTTTCCCAAGTGATGTGCAGGCAGGAGAAAGAATTCTACTTGATGACGGGAAGCTTATTTTTGAAGTGGTATCTACTAACAAAAAGAATGAAGTTATAACCAAGGTTATTCAGGGTGGTCCATTGAGATCTAAAAAGGGAGTAAATCTTCCTAATACAAATATTTCTCTTCCTGCACTAACCGTGAAGGATATACAGGATGCCAAGTTCGCCTGTGAAATGCAGGTAGACTGGATGGCACTGTCTTTTGTGCGTCATGCCGAAGACCTCATGGAACTTCAGAAATTGATTAAAGAGCATAGTGAATATAAAATTCCGATTATTGCCAAAATTGAAAAACCTGAAGGAGTAGCCAATATTGAAAAGATCGTTGCTTACTGCGATGGCCTGATGGTAGCTCGTGGAGACCTTGGAGTAGAGATCCCGGCTCAGGAAGTGCCGCTTATTCAGAAGAAACTGGTGTTAACCGCTAAAAAAGCTAGAATACCGGTGATTATCGCTACTCAAATGATGGAAACCATGATCACGAGCCTTACCCCAACCCGGGCCGAGGTTAACGATGTGGCAAACTCTGTTATGGATGGTGCCGATGCTGTAATGCTTAGTGGTGAAACCTCTGTTGGGCAGTATCCGGTGCAGGTTATTGAAAAAATGACGCAAATTCTTGAAAGTGTGGAAAACTCTCCGCTTATTAAAGTACCTCACGATCCACCACATATTCGTACCAAAAGATACATCACCAAATCGGTTTGTTATCATGCGGCGCATATGGCCAATGAAATTAAGGCCCAGGCCATTTGTACATTGACAAACTCTGGTTATACTGCATTCCAGATCTCCTCATGGAGACCTGAATCGCACATTCTGGTTTTTACCTCCAATGATCGTATTCTTTCTCAATTAAGCCTGTTATGGGGAGTGAAAGCTTTTAATTATGACAAATTTGTTAGCACCGATGAGACAATAGATGATATCAACAGAATCGCCAAAGAGAACGGTTTTGTGCAACATGGTGACTATGTTGTTAACCTGGCCGCGATGCCTATCGCCGATAAAGGGATGGTAAACACCCTAAGAGTTTCTGAAATAGAATAACAGAAAAAAATTATACTGAAAAGCCACTGATTTCTATGAAACTGGTGGCTTTTGCTTTTATTTTAAAATTCAAACTTCAGCTGTACCTCTACCTCTTTTTTTACTTCGGAAGTTTTACTGCCTTTATCTGTATTTAAATTGGAAAGGGAAATCCCCAAAAGCCGCACCGAATTTTTCATCTTTTCCTGATATAAAAGCTCTTTAGCAATTTCCAGAATCAAATCTTTATCCGAGATGAAGTAAGACATAGTTTTACTCCGGGTTTGCAGGCTGAAATCACTATATTTTATCTTCAGGGTTATGGTTTTGCCCGCCACTTTACTTTTTGTTAGTCGGCGTTCGATTTCTTCGGCGATGTTTTCCAGTTTTTCCAGCATAAAAATTTCCGAAGAGATATTCTCGTTAAATGTGCGTTCGGCGCCAAGCGATTTTCTTATTCGGTTTGGTCTAACCTCACTAAAGTGAATGCCCCGAACCACATTAAAATAATGTGCGCCGCTTTTCCCGAATTTTTCAGTTAGATATTCAAGGCTTTTTGTTTTTAAATCCTTGCCGGTAAAAATGCCCATTAAGTACATCTTTTCGGCGGTAACTTTTCCTACGCCGTGGAATTTACGTATGTCTAATGCTTCTAAAAATTCTTCAACTTCTTCAGGATTCACCGTTTTTTGTCCATTCGGTTTATTAAAATCGCTGGCAATTTTTGCGATAAATTTATTGATAGATATTCCTGCGGAAGCATTCAAACCGGTCTTCTCTTTGATTTTCTCCCGAATCTCTTTTGCGACAAGCGTCGCACTGGGATTTCCTTTTTTGTTTTCGGTGACATCAAGATAGGCTTCGTCCAATGAAAGCGGTTCTACCAGATCTGTATATTCCAGGAAGATCTGGCGTATTAGCTGAGAGATCTCCCGGTATCTCTCAAAACGGGGTTTTACAAAAATTAAATGAGGACAGTTGCGTTTAGCCATCACACTGCTCATGGCACTTTTTACACCATATTTACGTGCTTCATAACTGGCAGCAGCTACAACGCCACGCTGCGAACTACCACCCACGGCTATAGCCTTTCCAATTAATTCGGGATTGTCTAATTGTTCCACAGAGGCATAAAACGCGTCCATATCTATATGGATGATCTTTCTTTTCATCAACTCCTTTTCCACGATGTAAATTTAATGAAACTTCACTTTGCCAGGCTTAAAGCGCCGATAAAGTAATTGGTTGGATTAATCCCGGAGCAGTTCGCTAACTTTCCATCCCGAAAATCATTTTCATTTCCGGATACTTTATAAAATTCAGCTATTTAGGATTAATGGAGAGGGACTGAATTTCTTTTAATTCGGAAAAAATAAAATGTATATTTATAAGACTAAAATTCCCGGAAAATGGCCAAAACAGCTATAATATTAGGTGCAACAGGACTTACCGGAAGCTTTCTGCTAAAAAGATTGATTCCGGATAAAAGGTATGAAAAGATAATTCTCTTTTCCAGAAGCGCAACACGTGTCAAAAGTTCAAAAATTGAAGAACACCTGATTGATATGTTCGAACTCGGGAAGCACCGGGACAAGTTTAAGGGCGATGTTGTTTTTTGTTGCATAGGAACTACTCAAAAAAAGACCCCTAATAAAGAAATTTATCGCAAAGTGGATTATGGAATTCCCGTGACGGCCGCTAAACTTTGCGCAGAGAATAATATTGAGAGTTTCCTTGTGATCTCTGCCCTGGGAGCCGATCCCAAAAGCAGGTTTTTCTACAATCGAACTAAAGGCGAAATGGAAAACGCCGTCCTGCAAAACGGCATCAGAAACAGCTATATTTTTCAGCCGTCACTAATAGGGGGAGAAAGACAGGAGAAACGGCCATTGGAATTTATCTCAAAACAATTGATGAAAGCAGCTAACTTTGTGATGTTTGGTCCGCTTAAAAAATATCAAAGCATACATCCCGATACCATTGCCAAAGCTCTGCAACAAGTTGCCGAACATGGATATGATAAAATAAGGATAGAATCTGATGAGATCAAAAATATCGCCCATGACGATGACTGAGATTGAAAAGAAATTCCTGGTGAAATCTGAAGATTATAAAAAAGAAGCTTTCAAGAAAATCAGGATTAAACAAGGTTTCCTAAGCACCGATCCTGAACGAACCGTAAGACTTAGAATAACAGATAATTCAGCATTTCTTACAATAAAAGGTAAGTCGAATGAAAAAGGATTGAGCCGATTTGAGTGGGAAAAGGAAATTGAAATAAATGAAGCGGAGGAACTTTTCAAACTCTGTAAGCCGGGAATTATAGATAAAATGAGATATCTGGTAAACCAGGGAAATTTTATTTTTGAGGTAGATGAGTTCTATGGAGAAAACCAGGGTCTTGTAATAGCAGAGATCGAGTTGGAAACCGAAAAAGATGAATTTGAAAGACCCGACTGGCTTGGTAATGAAGTTACCGGAGAAATCAGGTATTACAATTCTCAGTTGAGTAACAACCCATATAAAAACTGGAAAAAATAATTAATCTTGAAGAAATTAGTTTTATTCCTTACCGTTGTACTGGCGTTTTTAAGTTGTAATCAACCTGTTGAAAAAACACGGGGGATTCCCGCCCCTGAAAGAGTGAAAAAAGAGGCGCCTGTACCTATCGATAGCCTGGAGAATGACCTGAAGGAAAAAGGTTACCAGGTATTTCGCCATGAAACCGAAGATAGCACTTATCTAATGCAACGCTATTACATGGTTTTTCTTAAGGCAGGACCTAATCGCAATCAGGATTCTACCGAAGTGGCTAAACTGCAGGAGCAACACCTATCACATTTAAGCCGTATGGCCGATGAGGGCTTTGTGAGCTTAGTGGGACCATTGGAAGAAAATGATGAAATAAGAGGAATAGCAATTTATAACACTCCAACTCAAAAGGAAGCTGACAGCCTTGCTAATTTGGACCCTATGGTAAAGGCCGGAAGACTAAAGGTTGAGGTTCATCCCTGGTGGACGAGTAAAGGAGGTAAATTAGATTGATCAAAAAGTTCCTGTTAGACCAACTCTTCCAAGGCCAATATTAAACTTCCAGGCAATCCTGTTTTTTTCTTCAGGGCCATAGAGGCGCTCTTCATTTAAATAATTATCAATGCTGTCTACCACTAATATACTTACGGCGAGACTCAAACCCACGTCGGTGAGCCAGTGCGCACCGGACCAAAGTCTGGATACGGGAGCGATCATTCCTAAACAATAAATACCCGCTTTAACAAACGGATTGTCAAATTGCTTGCCAATGGCGTAAGCAGTTGTAAAAGACAATATTGTATGTCCCGATGGAAATGAATGATAGGGTCCAGTTCCTCTGAATGGATCAAAGCTACTTTTGCCTTCTCCGGTTCCAGGTCTTGCCCTTCCTATAGAGGTTTTTGCAATGGTTTGAATAAGTCCAGCCGTAGAAGCTGCCGAGATAAGTAAGACTCCTGTCTTTCTTATCTTTTCATTTTTGGTGAAAAGGCCATAGAGGTAAACCGCCCCGTTTATGGCGTAATTGTTTTGAGGACTCCCGTAATACCATCCAATATCTTTAATTAATTGCGGAATATTGGGGTCCTGATCTATAAAAAATTCGTGGGTTTCCTGATCAACCAAATAAAGTGCACCAGTACCCAAAACAATAGCTCCGGCGGTTAGGAAATCGTCTTTCTCCCATTTTATTGGCCTGGAGTATGTGTATTTCATTCCCCCAAATGCACTGGCTCCATCGTATTTAAGGAGTTCCCAGGTGCTTGGAAGGCTGTCTTGTTTATTGGAGGTACCTACCTGTGCGAAAGAGATTCCGAAGCTAAAAAGTAGAATAATAAGGAGGGAATTGGTCAGGTTTCTTTTTTGCATAGATTTAATTTTAAGCCGCAGCAACCTTTCTTAAAGATTTGGAAATGCTTAAAACTTCAACTGGATTACTTCTACCCTTTAAATATTGAGTGCCCAGGGAAGTCGAGTAATATTTTTTCTCAATATTATCCAGTTTGGAAACGGCTTCAGAAATTAAAAGAGGCTGAGAATGAATTTTACATAAGCCTTCTAATCTTGCTGCGACATTAAGAGTATCGCCGTGATAAGCGATATCTTTTTTCAAATCACCTACCATTACTGCTGTTACTTTTCCGGAATGTACTCCCGCTTTAAACACAGGAGCTATACTGTAATTAGTCTTGTAGTAATCTTCTTTATTTCTGAAAAGTTCCTCAACCCCAAAAAAGAAGTCGATATATTCCAGGTTCTTGGCTTTTTCCAGTGGCCAGCTAAGTACAACCTCGTCTCCTACGTATTGGTAGATTTCGGCATTGTATTTTTTTACCATTTTATCAATATCCAGAAAACTATCTTTAATCAGCGCTGAATATTTAATATGACCAAGCTTTTCCGCAAGTTTTGTTGAACAACTAAGGTCCAAAAACATAAATATGCGCTCTTCCTCTCTGGGGTATCTGTATTTTCCCGAAAAAAACGGTAAAAGCATTCCTGGACCAAATCTCTTGCTTAACTGATTTCCAAATCCTATTAAGAGGCTCATAAAACCGGTATGAACACTTAAGATCACAAAATAATAACTCCAATGCCGGGTTAGCATGCTTAAGCTAATTTCATCCAGGAAAATATTTTTTCCGAAGCTTAATATGAATAACCTGATCAAGCTAATTGCTCCCACTAACAACATGGTATAAAGCCCCCCGGCGATTAAAACATTCATACCAAGAGGTTGATTTCTAAACCTATCTTCCTCCAGGAAAATGTCAACTAAACCAAGAAAAGGACTAATGAGTAATACCGAAAACAGTACAATGAGCGACAAGGTGGTTACAGAGGTATCCACACCTGCTAAAAAAGCTTCAAAAATAGATGCGGCATGTAAGTGTATTGTGAAGAATAAAAGAGCATAGGCTATTCCCCAAAATGCAAGTTGTCTCATTGTTTTTTTAAAAAGCCTGCGCTTATCAATGCTTAAGGATGTTGGGTAATTTATCGTCATATTAAAATTATTTTATTTAATCTGAATTACAGATTATTAGCTATATAATATATGCTTGTGTCTCAAAACTTTTAATAGTGCAAAATTACTCCGGAAGAGAGCTGCTATCAGTAACCTTTGTTACGGGGAAAATCTGAGGGGGAATAAGTAAATTGTAAGTCTGACCTGGCCTGAAGAAAACCAGAAAAATCCCCGGATCGGGAGACCCGGAGGAGAAATTTTATGAATGTGATCTGATAATCTCGGTAAGTTGTTGCTTTTGCAAAACTCCCGATTGGCGCCAGAGTTGCTTTCCGTTTTTATAGAGGATCATAGTGGGTACACCTCTCACCTGGTATTTCGCAGCGAGTTCCTGGTTGCGGTCTACATCAATCTTTACAATTTTAACCCCTTCTCCCAATTCTGCTTTTACATCTTTAAGTATCGGAGCCAACATCTTACAGGGGCCACACCAGTCGGCAAAAAAATCTACCAATACAGGTTTATCATCATTTATGATATCGTTGAAACTGCTTTTCATAGTTCTGTTTTCCTATAAATTTAATTAATTTTCTGGTTAGTCGCACAAGCACCGAAAAAATAACTTTTTAAGAAACCAGGCCCGGAAAAGTCCGGGCCGGCTCTTCAACAACTAACAGAATTAAATAATTATTGCCATCCGCCGCCAAGGGCACGGTAAAGTTCTACTATAGCCTGTAATTTGCTGAATTCAGCATTTATAAGGTTTAACTGAGAGTTCAATGCATTCTCCTGTGCGGTTAATACTTCCAGGTAATTTGCAAGACCATTATTAAGAAGTTCTTCTGAATATTCTGAAGCATCAGCGTAGGCGCTGTATTCATTATTAAGGACCTCTATTTTCTCAGTACTCGCTTCATAATTATATAAAGCATCAGAAACTTCTTTGCCTGCATTAAGTATAGTTTGTTTAAAATTTAGCAGGGCATCTTCCTGCTGAGCTTCGGCTACTTCAAACTCGGTTCTTATCCTTCTTCCGTTTAGAACAGGTTGCATTAAAGAGCCGGCCAGGTTTGCGAAAAGGCTGTTTACATCGAATAATTCATCCAATTCCAGACTTTGAAAACCTCCAGCCGCCGAAAGGCTCAAAGATGGATAAAAATTGCTTCTCGCCACGTTTGTGAGCTCAAAGGCGTTCACCAGGTTGTATTCTGCCGCAATAACATCGGGCCGGTTTCGAAGTAGTTGTGCCGGTACACCAGTATTTAAAGGCGTATTGATCTCCTGATCTTCAAGTTGTCCCCTCTCAATTGATTGTGGACCTTCCCCAAGTAAAATTGAAAAACTGTTTTCCAATAGTCTTATCTGGTTATTTATGTCAATAAGGATTGCTTGTGCTGTATATAACTGGGCTTCGGTTTGTTTTACACCCACTTCAGTGACATTACCCGCTTCTTTTAAAGCTTTAGTAGTTTCCAGGCTACTTTCCCGGTTTGCGATGGTTTCTTCGGTAATGGCTTTTTGAGCATCAAGACTTAAAAGCTGATAATAGGTGCTGACTATATTGGCGATTAACCGTGTTTGAACAGCTTTATGTGCAGCGGCGCTCTGAAGGTATGAGGCCTGAAACGCTCTCTCATTGCTCCTGATCTTCCCCCAGATATCGGCTTCCCAGGAAAGATTCCCCGTGACATCATACTGGGTAATACTGCCATCGAAAAAACTACCAAACTGACTGTTTCTCGATAAGATCTGGTGGTTCACACTGGGACCTACATTCAAGGTTGGGAAATATCCTGCCTTTCCCTGTTTTACATAAGCTTCAGCGATTAGCATCTGCTGAATTGCACGCCTTATATCAATATTGTTTTCAAGTCCTTCAGCAATGTAATTCTTTAGAATTGGATCGGTAAAAACCTCATTCCAGGCAATATCAGCCATATTGAGGCTGTCCCGGGAAATTGCATCGGTGCGGTAAAGATTTTCATCTAATTCCTGGACCTCTGGTTGCTCGTAGTCCCTGGCCACAAAACAGGACTGAAACAAAATTGGTATACTAAATAGAAGCAGTAATTTTTTCATAAGAACTTATTCTTCAATTTTTTTGGTTGAAGGCTGCGGTGCCCCGCTTATCTTTTCGTGTAAATACTGAAACAGTATATAGAGTATCGGGATGACAAATACTCCTATCACGGTCCCGGCCAGCAATCCACCAACGGCGCCGGTTCCGATGGACCGGTTTCCAACGGCGCCTACGCCTCCGGCTAAGACAAGTGGCGTCAGACCAAGAATAAAAGCAAATGAAGTCATTAAAATAGGTCGTAATCTTACTTTTGCGGCATCAATGGCCGAATCTACGATACTCATTCCTTCCCGTCTGCGCTGAATTCCAAATTCCACGATAAGGATGGCGTTTTTGGCCAATAGGCCTAATAACATAATTAATGCGATCTGGAAAAAGATGTTATTTTGCAGCCCGGTGAGCCAGGTGGTCACAAAGGCACCCATAATTCCGATAGGCAAAGAAAATAATACTGCAAATGGAATTATATAACTTTCGTACTGGGCTGCAAGCAGGAAATAAACAAATAGAATACTCAAAAGAAAAATGGTGACTGCCTGGCCGCCGGCAGTGATTTCTTCCCGGGTTAAGCCCGAATAGGCGATGTCAAATCCCTGCGGAAGTTCTCCTGAAAGTCTTTCCACTGCTTCAATAGCATCTCCTGAACTAAAGCCTGGTGCCGCCGAGCCTGTTAACTTCACTGCATTAAAAAGGTTAAACCTGCTCACCGATTGTGGTCCGTAAACCCTTTCTAAGTTTATAAACTGGTTTATAGGCGCCATTTCACCGCTTTCGGTGCGCACATACATCATATCCAGGCTTTCGGGGGTGTTTCTTGCTTCCGGTAAAGATTGAATATAAACCCGGTATTGTTTCCCGAAGCGACTGAAATCGGCTGCGAAAATTCCTCCAATATATCCTTGTAGCGTAGAGAGGATCTCATTTACCGAAACCCCGCTTTGCCTGGCTCGTGCGATATCTATATCGATCTGGAATTGTGGAAATTCAGTATTGAATGGATTATTAGCAAAAGCGATAGAATTCTCTCCCGAAAGGTTTCCACTGAATTCAGTTGCTACATTATCCAGTTCTTTAAAATCTCCACCGGTTCTGTCGAGCAATTGCACTTCAAAACCTTCCGAAGCACCAAATCCCGGAATACTGGGAGGCTGGAAGAAGTTTATGGTGGCATCGGGCGCAGTTTGGGCCGCGATCTGGTTTAATTTTGCCGTAATATTTTCAATGGAAAGACTCTCATCTTTCCTGTCGTCCCATTTATCCAATGGAATGAATCCAAGCGCGTAAGAACCTCCGGCGCCTGAGAAAAAGTTTCGGCCGTTGATCATCGAGGCGCCACGCACTCCGGAAATTTCAATTACTTCTTTATAAAGTCTTTCGGTTACTTCGGCGGTACGGTCCAGGGAAGCACCCGCGGGCAACTCCAGGTTCATAAAGATGATCCCGCGATCTTCGGTAGGTACAAATCCGCTGGGGGTATTATTCGAAGCCAGGAAGGTGAGCCCTACGGCAGCGATAAGAATCACTGCGGTGATCCATTTGTGACGATATAAAAATCCAACCGAACGAGTATATTTTTTCGTGGTGGCATCGAAACCTGCATTAAAGGCATCATAAAATCTTTGTAAAAATCCTTTTTTCTTTTTTCCTTCAGAATTATGAGGCTTCAAAAACAAGGCACAAAGCGCCGGACTAAGCGTTAAGGCATTTACCGCCGATATGATAATTGCCACGATAAGAGTGACTCCAAATTGCTGGTAAAAAACCCCGGCCGGCCCCGACAGGAAGGTAACTGGTACAAATACCGCGGCCATTACCAGGGTTATCGATACAATGGCTCCGGCGATCTCGTTCATTGCGGTCACCGTAGCTTGTTTAGCCGATTTTGCGCCGCCTTCAATTTTTGCATAAACGGCCTCGACCACTACAATAGCATCGTCCACCACAATACCAATGGCCAGAACGAGTGCAAAAAGAGTAAGCATATTAATGCTGTAGCCAAATAAATTCAGAAAGAAAAAAGTTCCAATAATCGAAACAGGAACGGCTATCGCCGGAATAAGTGTCGCCTTGAAATCCTGCAGGAAGATAAAAACAACCAGAAACACCAGAATAAAAGCTTCAATCAAGGTCATTCGGACTTTTGAAATCGAAGCGCTCAGGAAATCGTTGGTGTTGTAATTAACATAGTAATCTACTCCTTCAGGGAAATCTTCCTTTAATTCTTCCAGGGTAACTTCAATGTCTTCAATGATCTCCTGTGCGTTGGAGCCGGGTGTTTGGAAAACCCCAACATTTATTCCCGGCTTCCCATTAACGAGAATCTTCGAAGTATAATTCTGAGCATCTAACTCAATTTCGGCTACATCTTTTAGTCGTAAAATACGGCCACTGCCTTCGGCTTTCAGAATGATATTTTCGTATTCTTCCGCGGTTTTATAGCGACCGGGATAGCGCAGTACGTATTCGAATTCTTCACCGCTGTTCTGGCCAATGGAACCGGCAGCGGCTTCCAGACTTTGTTCGTTTATTGCAGCTCTCACGTCGGAAGGGACCAGGTTGTAACTGGCCAGTCTTTCAGGATTCAACCAGATTCGCATCGCATAATTTCTTCCGCCAAACGACCTTGCTTCCCCAACTCCGTTTATACGTTGAAGTTCCGGGATCATATTGATATTCATATAATTCTCCAGGAAAGTCCCGTCGTATTCTTCATTTTCAGAATAGATAGAGAAATACATTAGGGCACTGGTTTGCTGCTTTTGAACAGTAATTCCGTTTTGGATCACCGCTTGTGGTAATAAAGCATTGGCCCGGGAAACTCGGTTTTGCACGTTCACCGCAGCGATATCGGGGTCGATATCCTGATCGAAAAACACCTGAATGCTCCCATTTCCATCATTGCTGGCACTGGAAGTGATGTAGGTCATTCCCTCAACTCCGTTAATCTGCTCTTCGATTGGAATAATCACACTCTCCAGGATGGTTTCGGCATTAGCTCCCGGATATCCCACGTTAACTTGAACCGTCGGCGGTGCGATATCGGGATATTGAGTAACCGGGAGGGTTTGCATGCTCAGTAGGCCCAGGATCACCAGGATAATTGAAATAACCGTTGAAAGTACCGGCCGGTCTATAAATATCTTCAGCATAATTTCTTATTTAAAAACGGCTTGGGTATTACCAATTATACTATCCAATTCAGTTTGTTGAGGGGTAATTCGCTGAGCGTCCCTTAGTTTTGCCACTCCTTCCGCTACGATGAAATCGCCTTCTTCCAAACCGGAATTCACTATCAACAAATCATCTACTTTGTTGCCGGCCTGGATGAGCGTGTTTTTCACCGTATCTCCTTCAGTTAATTTAAAAGTGTAAACCCGGCCCTGGGCTTCATAGGTGGATTTAGAAGGAATAACCAGCACATTTTCATAGGTGCGTGGCACCAGAATTTTTCCTGTGTTTCCATTTGCCAATAAACCTTCTGGATTAGGGAAAGTAGCCCGGAAACTCACTGTTCCCGTTTGGGCATTCACCTGCGGATTTATTGTTTCTATTTTTCCTTCATGAGGGTATTCCCGATTGCCGGCGAGTACCAGTTTAACTTCAGGTAGGTTGGTAAGTTTTTCCTTTCGGGTGTCACCTTCAACGCGCTCCATAAAATCGTAATATTCGGCTTCATTCATCGAGAAGAAAGCATAAACCTCCTCGGTTTGGGAAACCGTAGTTAATGGCTCGGCATCGTTGGGGCTTATCAGGTTTCCGCTTCTGAATTTAATGGAACTAACTCTCCCGTTTACTGGACTTTTAATATTCGCATAACCAATATTGGCTGTAATACTGTTGTAAGTGCTTTGGGTCTGGGCAAGTTGTGCTTTGGCAGTTTCCAGCTGCACTTCACTAATGATATTTTTCTCAACAAGTGGGCGTAGTTTATCTACTTCAACCTGGGCAGCGTTGACTGCGGCTTTAGCGGCTTCAGCATCCTGGCTTAAAGATTCGGTTTCAAGTTTAAAAAGCAATTGACCTTGTTTTACTTCTTCTCCTTCGTCAACCAGGACATTGGTTATGTAACCTGGAACCTTCGCCCGGACAGCGGCATTTACGGTTCCTTCGATATTCGCCGGAAAACTTTGAAAACTGGTTAGGTTCCGGGTTTCTGTTCTGATTACCGGAAATGTTCCAACGGTATCGCTAGTTGGGTTTTTTTCTTCAGAATTACCACATGAGGAAAGCATTAATGCAACGGCCGTTAAAAGCAGAAGTTTATTGAGAAATTTCATTCTTTTCTTGTTTTTGGATGATGTTGACTTTTAATTTTCGGATGGCTTCTCCTGCCTCTTCCAGAAAAACCAGGTAATCTTTGTGAAAATCCAGCTCGAGGGATGCATCACCGGGATTCTCTTTATTTACAGCCGACTTATATTCCAGAATCTCCAGGTGCATTTCCTTTTGGCGATTCCAGTTATTCGTCATCTCGTCTATCACGTTAATTAAACGGTTTGGAGCCACAATAAAATAGCGTTTTCTATCGCCGGTTTTGGTGAAATAAGAAACCCTTCCCTGGGTTTGTAATGAATTCAGATGGGTATGTACGGTACTTTTACTTGCTTTTAACTGGCTTACTAATTCATCGAAGGTTTGACCGCCTTTCCCGGTTAAGATCAAACTGGCATAAATGCGGGCAGCTAAAGGCGCCAGTTGATCCTGGGATTCCATATGAACGCCCAGCTTTTCGATTAAAGCTGCTTTTTTCTTTTCCAAAGTGTTGGATTTGCTCATAAGCTTTTAAGTTTCGGCTGCAAATTTAGCTTTAGTTCGGAAAAAACCGAACTAAGCAAAAACTAAAATCCTGTTAAAGTCTGCCGGCCGTAGGACAGGAAAAAACCGTGATGGTTTAATTCCTAAAAAAAAGAAACCCCCATTTATCTGATTTTCAAATGGGGGTTTCTAAAATATTATTAGCCATTTACTGATTATTCCTCGCCGTAAATTCCTATTTCTAAATCTCCGTCTTTATTCATGTGTGCTCTATACATACCGGCGGTATTGAATTCCATAGAGATATTTCCCTGGAAATCTATGGCGATTATTCCCCCATTTCCTCCAAGGTCTGGAACTTTATTCTGGATCACTTCATGTGCAGCATCCTCCAGGCTTAGTCGTTTGTACTCCATCAATGCTGAAATATCATGAGCCACTACTCCTCGCATAAAATACTCTCCCCAACCGGTTGCGGATACCGCACAGGTTGTATTATTAGCATAAGTACCCGCTCCAATTATAGGAGCATCTCCAATGCGGCCCCATTTTTTGTTGGTCATTCCTCCCGTTGAGGTTCCGGCAGCAAGATTTCCGTCTTTATCCAGGGCTACGCAACCTACAGTGCCATATTTTGAATCCTTGGTAAAGGGATCTACAAAAGCCGCGCTCTGGTCATGGTCCAGTTCGGTTTCTTCAGCGTCTCTTTCCTTTAAACGTTGAAGGCTTTGAAATCGGTTTTCGGTATAAAAATACTCGGGGTCGACGATCTCCATCCCACGCTCTTCAGCAAAAAGCTCAGCGCCTTTCCCGGCCATCATCACGTGTTCTGAATTTTCCATCACTTCCCACGCGAGATTAATAGGATTTTTAACAGTAGTGACTCCGGCTACAGCACCGGCATTAAGCGTTTTTCCATCCATTATTGACGCATCAAGTTCGTTGGTTTCAGCATTGGTGAAAACCGCTCCTTTTCCGGCATTAAAAAGGGGTGAATCTTCCATAACATTTATAGTTCGTTGCACGGCTTCCATTGCTGTGCCGCCATTGGCAAGGATTTCATGCCCCACCTTTATGGCCTCCTCCAATTTGTCTTTGTAGGCCTTTTCAAGAGAATCAGTCATGTTTTCCTTAACTATGGTTCCGGCTCCACCGTGAATTACGATTCCGAAATTATCGGGGATGTTGGTGCCTAATTCCTCTTCGGAAACTTCTTCCGGCAATTCTTTTTCTTCTGAAGAATTACAGGCAAAAAACAGTGATAAACTGAGTAATAGAAATATTTTTTTCATCGTTGTTGGTTATTTTATTCCGAAGATAAGAAATTTTAAGCCTTTCCGCTGTCAGAAGGAGCATCAAGCCGATTATTTCAGGCAAAAAAATTGAAATGTTCATATCTTAAAAAAGAAAATAATCAGCCGGATGTGTGAAGGAGATTGCGTAATTTTAAGCTTGCAAAAAACTAATTATGGCTGTAAATAAACCTTTTAACCTGAATAAATGGATCGAGCAAAACCGCGATACTTTAAAACCACCTGTTGGAAACCGAAATCTTTATCGCGAATCTGACGATTATATCGTGATGGTGGTGGCCGGCCCGAATGCCCGCAAGGATTATCACTATAACGAAACCGAAGAGTTGTTTTACCAGTTGGAAGGGGAGATCAAAGTTCATATTCAGGAAGATGGTAAAAAGAAAACCATGAAACTTGGGCCCGGCGATATGTACCTGCATCCCGGAAAAGTGCCGCACTCTCCTGAACGACATGAAAATAGTATTGGCCTGGTGGTTGAACGAAAGAGAACCGATCCGGACGCGAAAGACGGATTGCTTTGGTTCTGTGACAATTGCAACAATAAGCTATATGAGGTCTACTTCCCCCTTAACGATATTGAAACCGATTTTTTAAAGCATTTTAAGCATTTCTACGGGAGCAAGGATTTAAGAACCTGTAACAATTGCGGGGAAGTCATGCCCGTGGACAAGCGTTTTGTTTCTGATGAGGAATAGCGCTTAAATTTTATTATTTTCGCAAACAACACACAAAAGAACAGATAAAAACACAAAATTAATGAGTGAAATAGCAGAAAAATTTGGCATTAAGGATGCCATGAAAGAATTAGGATTAAGCGACGTTAACAATGGAACTTCTACCGGCACAGACTTTTTTAGCAACGGAGAGATCATAGAATCTTATTCTCCGGTAGACGGAGCCCTAATAGGAAAAGTGAAAGCTACCACTAAGGAAGATTACGAAAAAGTAATTGAAACCGCCGCAAAAGGTTTTAAGGAATGGAGAACCATGCCTGCGCCGCAACGTGGGGAAGTAGTAAGACAATTTAATGATGAACTTCGTAGACTTAAGGAACCTCTTGGGAAACTTGTTTCCTACGAGATGGGAAAATCTTACCAGGAAGGTTTGGGAGAAGTTCAGGAAATGATTGATATCTGTGATTTCGCAGTAGGACTTTCGCGTCAGTTGCACGGACTTACCATGCACTCTGAACGTCCCGGCCATAGAATGTACGAACAATATCACCCGCTTGGGGTAGTGGGAATTATTTCAGCCTTTAACTTTCCAGTGGCTGTATGGTCCTGGAACACTGCCTTAGCCTGGGTTTGTGGTGATGCCTGTATCTGGAAGGGATCGGAGAAAACTCCGCTTACTTCTGTAGCCTGCCAGAATATCGCGGCCAGAGTTTTTGAAGAGAACAATGTGCCGGCTGGAATTTCGTCACTGATTACCGGCGATTACCGTGTGGGAGAGATGATGACCAATGATAAGCGAGTACCATTAATTTCAGCAACCGGATCGATAAAAATGGGAAAAATAGTTGCCCAGGCTGTTGCTGCAAGACTTGGAAAGTCACTTCTTGAATTAGGCGGAAATAACGCCATTATAGTAACTCCTGATGCCGATATCAAGAATACGGTAATAGGAGCTGTATTTGGAGCGGTTGGAACCTGTGGACAGCGCTGTACTTCTACCCGAAGACTCATCATCCACGAATCGATTTATGATAAGGTGAAGGATGCCATCGTAACTGCATACAAGCAACTTCGTATCGGAAATCCGCTTGATGAAAACAATCACGTGGGGCCACTTATCGATAAGGATGCGGTAAAAAATTATCAAAACGCCCTGGATAAAGTTGTAGAAGAAGGCGGGAAAATTCTCGTTGAAGGCGGAGTACTGGAAGGTGAAGGTTATGAAAGCGGTTGCTATGTAAAACCTGCCATCGCTGAAGCTGAGAATCATTACGAGATCGTACAGCACGAGACTTTTGCGCCTGTGCTTTACATTATGAAATATTCAGGAGATGTGACGGATGCCCTGGAACTTCAGAATGGAGTTGTACAAGGACTTTCTTCAGCAATTATGACCAACAATCTGAGAGAAGCCGAAAGATTCCTTTCCGTTGAAGGTTCAGACTGTGGAATCGCCAACGTAAATATCGGAACTTCAGGAGCTGAAATTGGCGGAGCCTTTGGAGGAGAAAAAGAAACCGGCGGAGGTCGCGAAAGTGGATCTGATGCCTGGAAGATTTACATGAGACGTCAAACCAATACCATTAACTATACTACCGAGCTGCCATTGGCACAAGGTATTAAGTTTGATCTTTAGAGTTCAGTTTTAAAAACAGAACAGGAAACGAAAAATCCCGCAGATCGCGGGATTTTTTATTTGTGAAAAGGCAGAATAGTTTATTGCAATGCTTCAGCTCTTTCTGTTTTTGTTTCATAATCCAGGTAACCTTCTTTTCCCGGAGTATAAAAAGTATCCTGATTGTATTCGCTTAAGGGCACATTTTGCTCAAAGCGCTCAACAAGATCGGGATTTGAAACGAAAGGTTTTCCGAAGGCTACAAGATCGGCGTTGCCTTCTTTAATTACTTTATTTCCACTTTCCTGGTCGAAGCCAGCGTTGATAATGATTGTCCCATTATAAATTGGGCGATAGCGTTTAGCGATTTCTGTTTCAGCATAGGGAATATCAGAAACGTCATTAAATGGCTCAGATAAATGCAGATAAGCCAGATCGTAATCATTCAATTTCTTAACGATATAATCGAAGGTTGGAATGGTTTCCTCATCCATAGTCATCCCGAAAATTCCGTTCAGAGAAGGATTTAGACGTAGGCCTATCTTATTTTCCGGCATTACTTCCTTGATCGCATCGATCACTTCAAAAAGAATTTTAGCCCTGTTTTCTATACTTCCGCCGTATTCATCAGTTCGGTGGTTTGAAGTTGCATTAAAGAATTGATGAAACAGGTAACCATTGGAGGAGTGAATCTCAATTCCGTCAAAATTAGCTTCCATCGCATTTTTTGCTGCATTCTTGAAATCCTGAATTGTATCTTTGATCTCTTCGATGCTCATTTCCTTTGGAGTAACGGTATCCTTAAAACCTTCAGGAGTAAAAGATTTTGCATTAGGGTTTATTGCGGAAGGCGCCAAAGGTAATTTCCCGTTATGGAAATCTGGGTGGGACATTCTTCCCACGTGCCATAACTGAAGAAATATTCTTCCATTGGCCTCATGAACTTTCGCTGTAACTTCTTTCCAGCCTTCAACCTGTTCCTGGGAATAAATCCCGGGCGTATTTACATAACCTACGGCGCGTTTTGATACCTGTGAGCCCTCAGCAATGATAAGTCCGGCGCTGGCTCTTTGTTTGTAATATTCTCCCTGAAGTTCACCTGTAGGTTTGTTTTCAGGATTATCGGCGCGGCTCCTGGTCATAGGCGCCATCACCACACGATTAGGTAATTCCAGACCGTTTAAATTATAAGGTTCTAATAAAGCTTGTTTCTTGCTCATTCTGATATATTTTAATTTTAAAATTTCACTTTATAACCCTTTATAATAAAAGGGTTTAGGAAAAATGAAAGAGAACTTTCCTTCATTTTACCGACCGACAAAGGTAAGATCTCAATGTCTTTCAAATGCTTGATGTATGTTAAGCGGATGGGTTAAAAAATGTTAAGCTACGTCAAATCTTTACGAATTCGGCTCAGGCTTTCTGGTTTAATTCCGAGGTAATTCGCGATTTGATAGTTGGGTACGCGTTTTTCGATTTGGGGATAGGTTTGACAGAATTCCAGGTAGCGCTCTTTACCTGTTTTCTGAAGTGAAGAGAGAATGCGGGTTCTCAAAGCCACAAAAGCATTGGTGATCTTTAACCTAAAAAAACGTTCAAATTTGGGGATGCGTTGGTAAAGCAATTCCAAGGCAGCTTTGTCTATCCCGAGCAACACAGAATCCTCTATGGCTTCTACATAGAGCTCGGCGGGTGTTCCTCTGAAAAAGGCTTCAAAATCGCTTATCCACCAGTCCTCAATAGCAAACTGGATGATGTGATCTTCGCCGGCCTGATCCCGGTAATAAGCCTTAAGACAACCTTTCACCACGTAATATTCTGAATCTACCTTGTCCCCGGGTTTAATGAGGAGTTCTTTTTTTAAAATCTTCTTTTCTGAAAGGATTCCGGTGAACTCCTCTTTTTCAGAAGAGCCAAGTGAGATGTCTTTTGATATATGATCGAGGATCTGGGAATACATTCTGAAGAAATTTTAACAGGCAATTTAAAACTTATTGGTTTAGTTTCTTACCAAAGCGTGGTGAAAATCTGGAAAACATCACCAGTTTTTTCTTAGTATTTATGAAATAGACCCCTGTTAACAGAACTACCGCTGCGACGACAGATTGCATGGTGATTTGTTCATTTAAAAAATACCAGCCAAGGAAAAGAGCTATAATGGGATTAACATAAGTTGAGGTAGCAACTTTTTCAGGAGAAACCACTTTCAGTAAATAATTAAAGGCGGTAAAGGCCACTATGCTTCCAAAGATAATGAGGAGCAACATCGAATATCTGGTTGGATCACTCCAGGTTGTTGGCCAGCTCCAGGTCTCTCCGAAGGCCAGGCTTCCCAGAAGCAGGATGATCCCGCCGGTGAACATCTGGTAGCCTGTATTTACAAAATGATTGGTGGGTAAATTCGCCTTACCTACAAAAAGGCTTCCATAAGACCAGCTAAGCAAGCAAAGGAAGATCATCCCAATTCCCAACCAGGAATTTTCCTGATTGGTGACTTGGTTTTGGCTTACCAGGAGATAAATTCCGATTATGCCGAGAACCACCCCTACCATAGACATAGGCAGGATCTTTTTTCCCTGGAAGATGCGCATCATAATAAGTACCACCAGCGGCTGTGCCGAAATCTCCAGGGCGGCAAAACCACTGTCTACATATTTCAAGGCCCAAACCACAACCCCGTTTCCGAAGGCGAGAAATAAGAATCCCGCAATTATGGTATTTACGAGTTGCTTTCTGGATATAGTCAAGCTTATCTTGAGGATTTTGCAAATAAGAAAAATAAGCAATCCGGCAGAAATAAACCTAATAGACGCCAGCATAAAGGGGGGTAGTTCGGTTACAGCAATCTTGTTTAGAAGATAAGTAGATCCCCAAATGAAGTAAATGGAAAAGAACGCCAGAATAAGAAGAAGGGGATTGGATGAATTGCTCATTTGAAATTGCTAGTAAACTGCAATATTATGAATAAACCTCTTGAAATTAAGCAATAAAAAAACCGCTTTTAGAAAAAAGCGGTTGATATAAGTTTTTGCCTAAGACTTTATAGCGTTCCGTTTGGTTCAACCCATTTGAATTTATGTTGATCCTGTGGTATGGCCATTCTTTCAGCAACCCTGGTCATTCTATCTGGTAATTTCATCAGGTAATCACGCGCTTTTTGAGCTTCGTCGGTAAGGCCCCGCATTTTATCGATTTCCCAGTAATTATTAAGGGTTTTCAGGATGCTTATATAATCTTCTGTGGTGTAAACTCCCAGTCTTTGTGCAGCATTTGAGAAGTTCTCAAATGCTGAGGCAATGTCCTCCCCACTTTCTCGTATAAACTGTGCAGGCATTACGATCTTTTTCTTCATCATGTCGTGGAAAGCCAGCATCATTTCACTTGGATCATGCTCAAAAATAGTTTTCACAAATTCGCGGTATGCCATGTAATGCCTCATCTCGTCTCCGGCAATGATATTACACATTTTAGCCAACATTTTATTTCCTTTTTTCTTAGCAAGCTGCCCAACACGTTTATGTGAAATATTGGTTGCCAGCTCCTGGAAACTGGTGTAAACAAAATTGCGGTATGGATCGCGATCAGTCCCAATATCGAAACCGTCGTTGATAAGATATTGAGTGGTTTTTTCAATTTCCTTCATATTCACCCTTCCGGAGAGATAAAGGTATTTGTTCAGGGTATCTCCGTGGCGGTTTTCTTCTCCGGTCCAGTGGCGTACCCATTTGGCCCAGCTGTTTGATTCACCGCTGGATTTTCCGTGTTGTTTAACACCTTCCATATCCATTAACCAGGATTCGTAGGTTGGCAAAGCTTCTTCGGTTACCATATCGGCCACTAAAACTACCCAGAAATCATAGCCTAATTCCTTGGCTTCTTCCCGGATCTGGTCAATTTCGTCTGCATAATTCTCTTTCTGCAAATTTGGCAACAGGTCAGTAGGTTGCCAAATATCCTCTACAGGAATAAGGTACTCATCAATAAAACCATCAACTTTCTTTTCAATGGTTTGCATTACTTCTAATCTAAGGTTACTAAGGGCCATTTTTAAATAATTTTCACAAACATCATAACAATGTTGTTGGTTATAATTCTATCAACAAATATTGTGCTGCACTTTATGATTGATCAATAGCCAACAAATAAAAGCTAAAATCCTTGAATTACAAATATATAATTCAAAGATGTGGATTTGTTATAAAGAAGTCTTAATTTCTGCCATTTTCCTCGGGGTATAGCTCGAAAACAGGATCGCTTTGCCATATCTCCTTGGAATTTACTTCAATTGCAGAAATCGGTCCGGTAAAGGCGGCACCGGTATCAATATTCCAAACGTTTGCTTTATGTACGGGAGTAGTTTCTCCAATTCTGGTAACTGGAGTGTGCCCTATATATATTTCTTCGAAAAGTTGAAGTCTTTTTGGGTAAAATTTATCGTTGGGTTTCATCTTTTCATCCAGGGAAAGCACCGTTTCCCATAAAGTGCGATCCCAATAGAAGCCTGTATCATGATATTCGGCCTTAGGGCCGTGCTGATTGGTGAAACCGGCGTGTACAAATAATCTATTTTCTTTATCGATATAATAATTGAGCATTTGCTCGTAGAAATCTATGTGCTCCTTTTTTTCTTGTTCCGAAAAATTTCTGTAGGCATCAATGCTCGATTGGCCGCCGTGCTGAAGCCATTGTTCTTTTAATTCCCCGGTTTTAAGCCAGCGATAAGTTAGATCGTCATGATTGCCACGAATAAAAATGCAGGTATTTTGTTGGGCGAGTTTAATGAGATAAGAAACCACTTTAGCCGAATCACTCCAGCCATCTACATAATCTCCTAAAAAAATAAGTTCGTCATCGGGGGTTATATCAATGCGTTGTAACAACTGAACCAGGCCTTTTAAACCTCCATGAATATCTCCTATGGCAATACTTCTGCCCATATTAGTTGTATTTTACTTTTCTAAGAATTCTTATAGTTTCCTTATAATTATTGTAAGCCTCCAGGCTGTATTTTTTTAGATGCAATCTTGCCTCCTCAAGTTTGTCGATTGCATTTTCAAAATTATTAAAATAACAGAGAAGATATGTTGAAGGAAGGTTAATTAGGTCCTTTTCTTCTTGTTCATTTAAAGGCCTTTCTTTTTTCAGCTTTTCCAGAAGACTATTATTGCTGTTATAAATATGATATAGAACCTTCTTATCGAATTCCGGCGGATTAAAAAGCAATTTGCTTTCAATCTCGTAGCTCATGTTATCCTTGAAATTAATGATCACTTCTTCCAGAGGATAGTATTTGAAACTATCGTGTAATCCCAGATGAACAAATTCCAGTATTTTAAACTGATCCTGGGTCGTTGTTATACTCACCTCATCCAATTCAGAATAAAAAAGTTTTACCTGCTCATTGATGAGTTCTATGTCAACCCGGGAATAATATGTGCCTTCCTTTCCTTTTTTTTCTTTTCCCGCCCAGCACACTACAAAATACTCTTTAAAAACCTTATAAGTAGCCATGAAATCCTGTCGTTTGTTCAGGAAATCAAATACTCCGTCTAAAGTGAGTTCGATATTGTTATGAGAATGATTTTCTATGGAAGCCACTATCCCTGAATTTTCATCGGTGATCTCAATTCCGAAATTTTTCGGCATGCTAATACTCCCTTCCCTTTGGAAAACCGAGCCGCCGTAATACTTCCAGATGTTTTTTCTCAAAGAGCATATTTTCCCGTGATTGGGTCTTATGGTTACCAGGCCAACAACCAGTTGCGATGGGAGGTGGGGAAATGGAATATTTTCATAGGAGATCAAGGGCGCATTATTAAGATATGCATTTACCAGGTTCTGAATTTTACTGTCGTCAAAGAAATCAATGCCTACGATGGAATTGTCAGCGTCTTTTACCCCAATCACGATATAGGAATTGTTTTCAGGGTTTGAATTCGCCAGAGCGCAAACGTGTTTCAGGAATTTTGCCTTTCCTTCCCTTTCCCCAATATTGAGTCTTAGCTTTTTATCGTAAAAGCTGTTTTCGTCACTGTGGGCGAGAAGGTTTTTTATTAAAAGGCGTTTATTGATCATAAATTTGTCATTTCCGCGAAGACAGAATTCTTTCTTTTATTTCCTGTTAATCTTTATTAACCGTAGTACTATTTGCCTGAGCCGTGGGCATTACCGTGAGATCGGCAATATTTACGTGGAAGGGACGGCTTATCATAAAATTGATGATCTCGGCAATATCTTTAGCTTCCAAAGCTTTATAGCCCTGATAAACTTTTTTGGCTTTTTCAGTATCTCCCTTAAATCGCACTTCACTGAATTCGGTTTGGGTAAGGCCGGGGTTTACAGCCCCTACTTTAATTTTATATTTATTCAGGTCTATCCGCATTCCCTGGTTCAGTGCATCTACGGCATGTTTACTGGCACAATATACATTTCCATTAGGGTAAACCTCTTTTCCCGCCGTTGATCCAATATTGATAATATGGCCTTTTTTTCTCTCTATCATTCCTGAAATCACTGCCTTGCTTACATACAAAAGCCCTTTTACATTTATATCGAGCATTGCATCCCAATCATCGGTGTTGCCGTTTTCGATTGGGTCCAGGCCATGGGCATTTCCGGCATTATTAATAAGGATATCTATCTTTTGGAATTCTTCAGGAAGTTGGTCAATCTTTTCAAAGACGTCTTCCTTGTTTCTCACATCAAAACGGAGGACATGAACAGGAACCAATTTCTGGAGTTCGTCCTGCAGTTCAGCTAATCGGTCTTTTCGTCTTCCGCAAATGATTAATTGAATCTTTTCTTTTGCGAGAAGTCTGGCGGTGGCAAGGCCTATTCCACTGGTTGCTCCGGTTATAAGGGCAGTTTTCATTGGAGTTGGTTTAGTTTTAGAGTATAAAAATTTGAATAAACTTAGTGCATGTCTTTTTTAAGACAAGGTTAAACCCTGTTAAATTTCGTTAATAATACATTATGAACAAAATGAAAAATCTTCTCATGCGTTATCGAAGCAACAAACAATAAAAAAATCTACTTATGAAAAGATCTTTTAAAAAATGGAGCTTGAAGCCCGCAATTTTTTTAGCGGTTTTAGGACTGGGCCTTACCAGTTGTAGCGACGATGATAACGATGATGTCGTTGGCGAAGAAAATGCCAGAGTAACCGTGAGATTGACTGATGCTCCCGGCGATTATGAAGAGGTGCTGGTTGATGTCCAGGATGTCATGGTGCAAGTTGAAGCAGAAGAAGGGGTTACTGACGAGGAAGGTTGGTTAAGCCTTGATGGTGTTGAAGCAAACCAGTATAACCTTCTTGAATTAACTGGTGGGATCACCCAGGAATTGGCCGATTCTGAAATCCCTGCCGGCTTTGTTAGTCAGATTAGACTGGTACTTGGTCCAGACAACTTCGTTACGATTGACGGAGATAAAACTCCCTTAGCAACTCCAAGTGCAGAACAATCGGGATTGAAATTAAATCTGAATAAGGAACTGGAAGCCGGAGAACACTATGAATTTCTTCTTGACTTTGATGTTGAAGAATCTATAGTTGCAACCGGAGCCGGAGGGTATATTCTAAAACCTGTAATAAGACTTTCAACTTATGAAGATGCCGGCGAGGTCGTAGGTGAAGTGCATCCTACCGAACACAGTGCTTTGGTAAAAGCGACCAGTGGAAGCCACACTATTTCTGCTTATACCGCAGATAACGGGGCCTTCGTACTTCACGCTTTACCTGCAGGAACTTATAAAGTAACTGTCACTCCTGATGAAGCCAGTGGATATCCTACTAAAACCATTAGTGATGTTGAGGTTGAAGCTGATGGCACCACAGATCTTGAAACAATATTCCTTGATGGAAGCGATGAATAGAAAAACACTTTCTCTTTATTGATTTAACTGAAAGAGCGGCCAAAATGGTCGCTCTTTTTTTAACCATCTGTTAACAGCCAAAATCCTAAAGATTTTACAATTTGCGCGCGTATTTAGAAGTATGTATATTCACTCCCGTTAAAAAAATTAAGAATGATAGAAAATGAAGCTTCGGTAGATATTGCTAGCTTGAACGAGAAAATTGAGAGGGAGAGTGCTTTTGTAGACATCCTTACCACCGAAATGAACAAGGTGATTGTAGGGCAAAAGCATATGGTGGAACGCTTGCTTATCGGACTTTTAGGCCAGGGACATATTTTACTGGAAGGAGTTCCCGGACTTGCGAAAACATTGGCCATTAATACACTGTCCCAGGCTGTTCACGGTAATTTCAGCCGTATTCAGTTTACTCCGGATTTGTTACCTGCAGATGTTATAGGTACCATGATCTACAATATGAAGCTGAATGATTTCAGCATAAAAAAAGGCCCTATTTTTGCCAATTTTGTGCTTGCTGATGAGATCAACAGGGCCCCTGCCAAAGTGCAGTCGGCACTGTTGGAAGCAATGCAGGAAAAACAGGTGACTATTGGAGATGAAACCTTTATTCTGGATAAACCATTTCTCGTAATGGCGACTCAAAACCCGGTAGAACAGGAAGGGACTTATCCATTGCCTGAAGCTCAGGTAGACCGTTTTATGCTTAAAACGGTTATTAAATACCCTCAAATGGCCGAGGAGCAACTAATTATAAGATCAAATCTTAAAGGAGCTTTTCCAAAGGTGAATCCGGTTGTTAGTCTGGAGCAAATCTTAAGGGCTCAGCAAGCTGTTCGGGAAGTTTATATGGATGAGAAAATAGAAAAATATATCCTCGATATTGTTTTTGCTACACGTACACCTGAAAAATATAAACTGGAAGAGATTAAGCCGCTTATAAATTTCGGGGCGTCTCCCAGGGGAAGTATAAATCTGGCGATGGCCGCAAAATGTTATGCTTTTATCAAAAGGCGTGGATATGTAATCCCTGAAGATGTGAGGGCGGTAGTGTATGATGTACTTCGCCACCGAATTGGGATTACCTATGAGGCCGAGGCTGAGAATATCACTTCAGAAGATATTATCAATAAAATCGTGAATGAAATAGAAGTGCCTTAGACCTCCATTCCCGTTTGGGACTTTTTCTGAAACACTTAATTACGAACTTTCAAATTTCTGCTTTCCTTGAAGCGGGCTCGGGAAAGGGCTAAAATGGATACCAAAGAACTACTAAAAAAAGTACGAAAAATAGAGATAAAAACCCGCCGGTTGAGTGACCACGTGTTTGGTGGGGAATATCACTCGGCTTTTAAAGGTAGGGGGATGACTTTTAGCGAGGTAAGGCAATACCAGTTTGGTGATGATGTGCGAAGCATAGACTGGAATGTTACCGCCCGCTATAACGAACCTTTCGTAAAGGTTTTTGAAGAAGAGCGGGAACTCACCTTAATGCTAATGGTAGATGTGTCGGGCTCTGAAATGTTCGGGACACAATCCCAGTTCAAAAAAGAAGTGATTACCGAAATTGCAGCAACTCTTGCCTTTTCTGCAACCCAGAACAACGATAAGATTGGTTTGATGCTTTTCACCGATAAGATCGAGCTTTATATTCCGCCTAAAAAAGGGCGTTCTCACGTGTTGAGGATCATCAGAGAACTTATTGAATTTAAACCGGAAGGGAAGAAAACCGATATAACCGGAGCTTTAAAATACCTTTCCAATGTTCTGAAGAAAAAAGCTATTGTTTTCCTGCTGTCAGATTTCATCGCCGATGAATATCAGCATACTTTAAAGATCGCCGCTAATAAACACGACCTTACCGGGATTCGGGTTTATGATCGTAGGGAAGAAGAAATCCCAGATCTGGGCATCGTACAAATGCAGGACGAGGAAACCGGGGAATACCTTACCGTGAATACAGGCTCAAAATCGGTTAGAATCAATTATGCTGAATTCTATCGTCAACGAAAGAATTATTTCACAGAGAGTTTCAGGTTAAGTGGAGCAGGGACAATAGACACCAGGGTAGATGAAAGTTACGTGACCAAATTACTGGGCTACTTTAAACGCAGGGGATAGAAAAATGATGAAATTGACTGAAAGGAAATATATAAAGGAAAAAAGTAGCAGGCCCTTATCGGGGGTTGTTCTTTTTTTATTAATGGCCATTCCCTTATTCTCCTTTGCTCAACAAACCCAGGTTAATGCTGAAATTGATACTTCAGAAATAAAAATTGGAGAACAAATCCTTTACAGCATTCAGGTGGAAACAGATTCTTCAAACCTGGTTGTTTTTCCAGAAGGAGACAGTTTTTCTCCACTGGAAATCGTTGAAAGCTTTAAAGCCGATACCACCAGGCTGGAAGATCGTTTCAGACTGATCAAAGAATACAGCCTCACCCAATTCGATTCGGGGAGTTATGTTATCCCGCAGCAAAAAGTATTGATCAACGATAGGGAATTCCTTACCGATTCCATGCTTGTTGAGGTGGCCGATGTTGCAGTAGATACCACCCGCCAGAAGATGTACCCGATAAAACCTTCAGTAGAAGTCCCGGGAAGTTTCAAAATACCTTCCTGGATCTGGTGGCTTTTGGTAATTCTGGTTTTGGCCGGACTTGTTTTTTATCTCTACCGAAGAAAACAGAAAAAAGAGGCAGAAAAAGAGCTTCCGCCTTATGAGCAGGTGATTCTGGAATTGCAACAACTTGATAATTCCAGTCTGTTAGAACAAAGAGAAGTAAAAGAATATTATTCCCAGCTTACATTTTCTGCTAGAAAATACCTGGACCGTGAGGTCTATGATCGTGCTTTGGAAAGCACTACTTCAGAATTGATTGCCTACCTGGAACTGAATAAAAACGCAGGGAAACTTAAACTTGACGAAAAGACCATCAGGGATTTAAAAGTCATTCTAAGTCGTGCCGACCTGGCAAAATTCGCGAATTCAAGACCAGATGTAATAACCGCAAAAGCCGATAGATCACGAGTAGGAGACATCATTGAAGAAGTGAAGACATCCAAACCGGAGCCTTCAGAAGAAGAAATCAGGAAAGATGAAGCTTACCGCGAGGCTCGTGAAAGGAAGAAAAAACAAAGAAGAGTAGTGATTGCTGCCGTACTGACTTCACTTTTACTTATTGGTGCAATTGGAGCATTTATCATTTCCAAAGGTTTTGATGAGGTTAGAGACAGCCTACTTGGTCACCCAACAAAAGAATTGCTGGAGGGGGAATGGATTCGCAGTGAATATGGAGATCCGTCGGTAATGATAACTACGCCCGAAGTTTTAGTTCGAAAAGAACTGGAGCTTCCCGAGGAGACCAGACAAATGATGCTGGGCAGTGAAACCTTTGTATATGGTAGCCCGGTAAGTAATTTCTACACTGCGCTCACTACGGTTAAATTCAGTGGAGAAACAGATTTTGATCTGGAAAGATCGGTAGACGGTATCTATACAATGCTCGAACAACAGGGCGCCCGGAATATTATAATGAAGGAAGAGGAATTCAGTACCTTAAGTGGGGTTGAGGGAATAAGGATCTTCGGAACTCTGGAAATTGAAGATCCGGTAACGGGAAGAGCCGTTACAAATGCTTATGAAATCCTGAATTTCGTTGAGAATAGTGGTTTCGAGCAAATTATGGTGATCCATAACGAAGGTGATACCTATGCTGAAGAAATTTCGAAGCGTATTATCGATTCGGTTGAATTTAATAAAGATAGCAACTAATGTTTAATAATGTCACTTTCGAAAATCCGGAGTTTTTCTGGCTGCTATTGCTGCTGCTGCCGGCCATTGCCTGGTATTTTTGGAAGCGTCACCGCCAAAACGCTGAATTAAAGATCTCCAGTTTGGGAGGATTTAAGGCTAAAAGCTCTGTATTGGCGAAATTAAGACCGATACTACTGGTATTAAGGCTTCTTGCTCTGGCACTAATTATTGTCGCAATGGCACGCCCCCGAACGGTAGATGTTTCAACCAGATCCAGTAGCACCCAGGGAATAGATATTATAATTGCTGTAGATGTCTCGGCGAGTATGCTTGCCCGGGATCTTCAGCCAAACAGGCTGGAAGCGACCAAGGAGGTTGCGATAGAATTCGTAAAAGGAAGACCTGCTGATAGATTAGGGCTGGTATTGTATGCAGGAGAAAGCTATACCAAAACTCCGGTTACCAGCGACAAAGGCATCGTGATGCGGGCCCTGGAAGAAATTGAATACAACGATATTTTGGAGAACGGTACTGCCATTGGTTCAGGACTGGCGACTTCGGTAAACCGCTTAAAAGACAGCGAAGCAAAAAGTAAAGTGATAATCTTGTTAACCGATGGAGTTAATAATTCCGGTTTTATAGATCCAAAAGTGGCCAGTGAACTCGCAGTAGAATATGGGATAAAAACTTACACCATTGGCGTGGGAAGCAATGGTACCGCCTTATCGCCAATTGGCATTCTACCAAATGGCAGATTCCAATACGGAAATGTACAGGTAGAGATCGATGAAGAATTGCTCGAACAAATAGCAGCCGATACCGGCGGAAAATATTTCCGGGCTACCAATAATGAAAAGCTGGAAGAGATCTACCAGGAGATAGATAGCCTGGAAAAAACTGAGATAGAAGAATTCAGGTATTATAATTATGATGAAAAATTCCGGCCTTTTATATTGCTGGCAGGAGCTTTGCTATTGTTTGAAATATTGCTGAGGTATACGCTTTTCAGGAGTTTTATTTAATGAATATGTTATTAGAAGAGAAAATATATTTTTGGTTATTGCTGGCGGTGCCGGTGGTTTTGCTCGTTTTCCTTGCTTACAGGATCTGGCAGCAGCGCACCCGCCGAAAGTTCGCCAATCCTGCCATGTTTTCTCAGCTTAGCCCAAACCGCTCGGTTTTTAAACCCTGGCTAAAAATGTTGCTTATTCTTTTTGCTTTGGGAAGCCTGGTAATAGCGCTGGTTAATCCGAAGTTAGGTTCTCAAATGGAAACCGTTAAGCGGGAAGGGGTGGATATTGTTTTCGCGATAGATGTCTCTAAAAGTATGGAGGCTGAAGATATCGCACCCAACCGACTTGATAAATCGAAACAACTGGTTCGACAGATCCTGGATAATTTGGGAAGTGACCGGGTGGGCCTTATCGCTTATGCAGGAAGTGCTTTTCCGCAGTTACCGATTACCACAGACTATGCTTCGGCAAAAATGTTTCTGCAGGCTTTAAATTCAGATATGATCTCTTCCCAGGGAACTGCGATAAGCGAGGCGATTAACCTGGCTACTACTTTTTATGATGAAGAAGGGCAAACCAACAGGGTTCTATTCATTCTCAGTGATGGGGAAGATCATGAAGGAAATACCGAGGAAATTGCTGAAGAGGCTGCCAAGGCGGGAATAAGGGTTTTTACCATTGGAGTCGGTACAGAAGAAGGTGGCCGAATTCCAATTAAGCGCAATAATGTAATTCAGAATTACAAAAAAGATGCTCAGGGAGAAACGGTTATCACCAAACTGAATCCTGAGACCTTAAGAAATATAGCTTCGGCTACTAATGGCAAATATATAGACGGCAGGGTAACCTCAGAAGTGACTCAGCAGGTAATGGACGCCCTTCAGGATATTGAGAAAACTGAGTTCGAAGCCCGGCAATTTGCTGAATATAAATCTCAGTTTCAATGGTTTTTAGGTTTGGCCGTAATTTTGCTTTTGTTGGATATCTTCCTATTAGAGAGAAAAACTGCATGGTTGAAAAAGCTCAATTTATTTAATGAGAGTAAGAAAAAGAAGGAGAAATAGTATGAGCTACCATAAAAACATTATAAAACCTGTTTTGCTGTTGCTGATCCTGTTTTTCGGCCTTGAGGCAGTGGCTCAGGAAACTGACAGGAAAGCCGAACGCGAGGCTGAAATGTATATGCAGGAAGCTGAAGATGCTCTTTCAGAAAATGATTTTGCATCGGCAGAGGCTGCTTATCGAAAAGCTATTGCCAAAGACCCGGACAATCCTACTGCAAAATATAATTTAGGGAATCTCTATTATAACAAAGAAAAACCTGCTGAAGCAGGGAAAAGGCATAATCAGGCAGGAGAGACGGCTGCATCCAAAGAAGTTAAACATAAAGCTTATCATAACCTGGGAAATTCCTTTATGCGCCAGGAAAATTATGAAGAAGCTGTAGAAGCTTATAAAGATGCGCTTAGAAATAATCCTACAGATGAGGAAACCCGATATAACCTGGCTTTAGCCAAGAAAATGCTGGAACAACAACAGCAGGAACAGGATGACCAGGATGACGGTGGTGGTGATAGCGAAGATGAAGACCAGGAAGAAGATCAGGAGCAGCAGGAGGATCAGGAAGACCAGGGCGGTGAAGGCGATAATGAGCAGGACTCTGATGATGAAGGGGAAGAGGAAGAGAAGGAAGATGAAGGAGAAGAGCAGGAGGATGAAAGTGATGGTGAAGGAGATCAGGAACAGGAACAAGATGAGGATGGCGACCAACAAGAACAGCCCCAACCCCAACCCCAGCAGGGGCAATTGTCTCCCGAGCAGATAAAAAGCTTACTGGAAGCGATGAATAATGAAGAGCGAAAAGTTCAGGATAAGATCAATGCTGAAAAGGCAAAAGGTGCCAAAGTGAAAACCGATAAAGATTGGTAAAATTTTTGCAGGAGAGAAAGCCGAATACGGAGGATTCTTAACGAGAATATGAAATTAAAATATCTATTAATAAGTTTATTATTTTTCATGGCCGCAGGCGTGCAGGCTCAGGTGAAGTTCGAAGCTAAGGTTAGCAAGAACAAGCTTGGGGTGAATGAGCGTTTGAGGGTTGATTTTGAAATGAATAAAGACGGCGATAACTTCAGGCCGCCTTCTTTTGAAGGATTCACCGTGGTTGGGGGTCCAAATCAATCGGTGAGTCAGAGTTTTGTAAATGGCAAACGTTCTTATTCCAAGACCTATTCCTTCTTTCTCCAGCCCAATTCAAGAGGAAATAAAACTATTGATCAGGCTGAGATCATCATAGACGAAACCACTTATAAAACCTCGCCAATAGATATTGAAGTTACCGCAGCAGTAGATGAACCTACTGATGGCGATAACGCCGAAATTGTAGCCGCTGATAACCTTCATCTGGTCGCTGAAGTTTCAAAAGGTGACCCGTACCTTAATGAAGCCATCACTGTTGTATATAAATTGTATGTGAGTCCCAGCATTAGCGTTAGTGACTGGCGAGAGGTAGACAATCCTAATTTTACGGATTTCTGGAGTCAGAATATCGATATAAGGGAATTAAGGGTGGAAAACGGTGAATACAGAGGCGAACCTTACCGTTTTGTGGAATTACGTAAAAGTATTCTTTATCCGCAGAAGACCGGAGAAGTGGAGATTGAACCCTTAACGCTTTCCATCTCGGTGGACGTTCCGGGAGAGCGCAGAGATCTTTTTGGGCGCAGGTTGTATAAAACAGTAAATAAAACTGTGAGTTCTGGTACAAGGACGCTAAATGTAAAACCGCTACCTGAGGAAGGTAAACCCATTGATTTCACCGGGGCAGTTGGGAAATTTAGTTTTGATGTCAAAACCAACAAAACAGAACTGGATGCCTCAGAATCCCTGCAGGCCACTGTTGAGGTTAAAGGAAATGGGAACCTGAATCTCTTTGAGCTTCCGTCTCTTGAGGTGCCTTCTTCTCTTGAAGTGTATGACCCTGAGCGCAGTGAAAATGTAAATGTTAGCCTTAGAGGTAAGGAAGGGACCATTTCAGATAATTATACTATAATTCCTACTCAGAAAGGGAAATACCCGCTTAATTCCATAAGTTTTTCTTATTTCGATCCCCAAACCGAATCTTATCAAAGGCTTACGTCAGAAGAGATAATGATTGATGTAAAACGCGGTCCTTCTTCTCCAGCAGTAGCAGGTTCACAAAGAAGTGGGGGCGGCACAAGTCTGCCTTCGGATCAATTCAGATACATAAAATTAAATCCGCAGTTGAAAGCGATTGGGGAAGCTTCCTTCTTTAACACTCCTGTTTTCTGGGGCAGTCTGGTTTTGCCTATTCTGGCCGTTCCTTTATTTATTCTCTTCGGAAGAAAAAGACAAGCGATGGCAGGAGATGAAAAAGGACTTCGCATTAAAAAAGCTGACAGACTGGCAAGGAAATATCTTTCAGAAGCTAAGAAAAAACTGGGTGATCAAAAAGAATTTTATGAAGCACTTGAGCGGGCTATGCATAATTATCTAAAAGCAAAACTTCATATACAGACCTCTGAGATGAGCAAGGAGAAGATTAGCGAAATCTTACACGAGAAGGGTATAAACGATGAAGATATAACCGCCTTTACAGATATTCTGAAAAGTTGCGAATTTGCACGTTATACTCCGGCGTCTCAGGTTAGTATGGAACAGGATTATGCGAAAGCTGTAAAAGTGATCTCAACCCTGGATAAACAGCTGTAATATGAAAAAATTAATATATCTCATATTCTTGGTTTCCTGGGTAATGCCTGCTCAGAACGAAGCTCTTTTCGAAAAAGCCAATGCTCAATACGGAGAAGGTAATTATGAGGAAGCCATTTCTCTTTACGAGGAAATTATTGATAACGGAGAAGCTTCCGTATCGGTTTATTATAATCTGGGAAACTCACATTATAAGCTTAACAATGTTGGGCCAAGTATTTACTATTATGAGAAAGCACTGCAGCTTGATCCAAAGGATGATGATACCCAGAACAATATAAGCTTTGCCCGGAATATGACCGTGGATGCGATTCCGGAGACAGCAACAACTGGCTTCTCAAAACAGATAAATGATTTGATTTCCCTTTTCTCTTATAATACCTGGGGAATTTTAGCAATTTTGTTTTCAGTGCTATTTGCGGTCTTTTTTCTCATTTATTACTTCCATTCGCGACCGCTCACTAAGCGAATTTTCTTTGGCGCCGCTGTTTTCATGATCTTTATGGCAGCTGTTTCGGTATTCTTTGGTTTTAAACAGCAGGAAATTCAGTTAAATAATCAGTTTGCCATTATTTATGTGGAAGAAGCTGAGGTGAAAAATGAGCCCAGCCAAAGAGCTGAGAATGCCTTTTCACTTCATGAAGGCACTAAGGCAAAGATACTTGAAGATTATCAGGGCTGGGTAAAACTCGAACTGCCGAATGGCACTCAGGGTTGGACCCGTAATGAGAATGTGCACAAACTATAGAGAAATTTGATATTGCCTTAATAATAAAGTATCGTTAAGGCGTTTTTACTTTAGGTGAAAAATTCTATTTTTGCCCGAAGTGAGAAAATTAGCTTACATACTTGCCTTTTTATTCGTGACCTTTTTGGCTACACCAACCGTCGTTATCCTAATAGATAAATCGGCGGATGTCTCTATGGCTTTTAGTGTAAACGAAGAGGAGAGTTCAAAAACCCAGATAAATTTTGAGTATCATCTGGAAGATTCTCATTCTAATTACGATAGTATTCACTTTCTTCAGGAACAAAAAAATCCCGGGCATTATTACGCGGAAGCGTATCCTGTAATATGTCTTGATGTAATTTCCCCACCTCCTAAACAGGTTTAATCTTTTCACATTTTAAGGATTTTTTGCTTATCCGTGTTTTTAGTTAGCCACGCGGGGGCATAATATTTTGTGTTTCTTAGAATCACATAAATCCTTTTGTTTTCATTTTTAAATTTCAAATAAGATTGAAGGAGCGTTTTAAACTCCTTTATAAACCTGTATATATGTTTAAACATTTTAATAAAGATTTTCCTGCCAGTATAGTTGTATTTTTTGTTGCCCTGCCTTTATGTTTGGGTATTGCCCTGGCAAGTGGTGCGCCACTTTTTTCCGGTTTGATCGCCGGTATGGTTGGTGGAATTGTTGTAGGCTCTCTTTCCGGAGCTCAGCTTGGAGTTAGTGGACCGGCAGCTGGTCTGGCTGTAATTGTACTTAGTGCTATTGAAAGCCTTGGGGCATTCGAAAGTTTTCTACTTGCCGTAGTTATTGCCGGAGTTTTACAAATTATTCTTGGTGTCTTAAAAGCGGGAATCATCGGCTACTACTTTCCTTCCTCGGTAATTAAAGGAATGCTTACCGGAATTGGAATCACCATTGCCATTTCTCAAATCCCTAATGTATTTGGATTTAATAGTGAGAACCTTGAAAGCTTCAATTATGGAGATGGAATTTTTGGTGCATTTAGCCAGTTTGCTGAGATGATCTCACCTGGTGCAGTTATTTTAACTCTTCTGGCTTTAACTATTTTACTCTCCTGGGAGAAAATACTTGTTCACAAGCATAAGATCTTTAAACTGGTTCCTGGATCTCTTGTAGCTGTGGCTATTGGAGTACTGTACTATGCGTTTGTTCCTGCGGGTTCATTTGGCATAAGTGAAACTCAGTTGGTGACCGTGCCGGTGCCTGATGATGTATCATCCTTTTTTGCGCAATTCACCCTACCTGACTTCACCCAAATTGGTAATTCTGAAATCTGGGTCGTTGCCATTACCCTTGCTATTGTAGCAAGTTTGGAAACCCTGTTAAGTGTAGAGGCTATTGATAAGATTGATCCAGAAAAAAGAACGACTCCTACAAACAGAGAGCTTTTTGCACAGGGATCTGGAAATATAGTTTCCGGTTTAATTGGAGGGTTGCCAATTACTCAGGTAATTGTAAGGAGTTCTGCAAATACTCAATCGGGAGGTAAAACAAAACTTTCAACCATTATTCACGGTTTTTTAATCCTTGGATCTATTATCGCCATACCTACTTTGCTTAACATGATCCCGCTGGCAGTATTAGCTGCGGTGTTACTTATTGTTGGATATAAATTGGCAAAACCTGCCTTGTTTAAACAAATGTTCGCCTTGGGGAAATCACAGTTTATTCCCTTTATTGTAACAGTTGCAGGAGTTGTATTTACTGACCTACTAATGGGAATCGGACTTGGATTACTAGTAGGAATTTCTGTTATACTGATTAACAGTTACAAGAATTCTCATTTCCTTCACAAAGAAGGTTATGATATCCCTGATGGTCATTATCAGATTACTTTAGCCGAAGAAGTTACCTTCCTGAATAAAGGTGCTATTATCCGTGAACTTAACGCACTTCCTGAAAATGCAACGGTAAGACTTGATGTTTCCAAAACGCGGGTTTTAGATTATGATATCCTGGAGATTCTCGATGAATTTGCAATCAAGGCGAAAAGGAAAAATATTACAATTCAACTAATCTCAGACAGAGGTACAGTTGAAAATCCTGAGAGTTATAGAAAATTCTTTGGTCTGGATTTACCGGTTTAAATCAAAAAGCTTAAATTAAATGATAATCTATTACGGCGATTGGAACTCTCGTGAGATAATTAGTAGATTATTTTAAAACATAGATTTTAATTAAATAAAAATAATTAATTATGACAAAAGACGAAGTATTAAATAGGTTAAAGGAAGGTAATAAACGTTTCACTGCCGATAAGAAAGAGAGCAAGTTACAAGATAAATCCCGAAGAGAGGAATTAACAAAAGGACAGTCGCCATACGCTATTGTTTTAAGTTGTGCCGATAGCCGGGTTGTACCTGAATTAGCTTTCGATAGTGGTTTAGGAGAATTATTTACTGTTCGGGTAGCTGGAAATGTTGCAAATAGTTCTTCTATTGCAAGTATTGAATATGCAGTAGCCCATTTGGGTACCGAAATTATCTTAGTAATGGGTCACGAGAGCTGTGGCGCAGTTAATGCCGCAATGGGAGGTGGTGATAACGGGTATAACCTAAATCATCTTCTTTCTCATATTGCACCGGCTATCGCGGCCTCAGGAAAGGACGCACCTGTAGCTGATGTGGTGAAGAAAAACGCAGAACTTACTGCTGAAGAACTCAAAACCCGTTCAACCATTATAAGGGAAGCTGCGGAAAGTGGAAAGGTTAAAATCGTACCGGCATATTATAATCTGGATTCTGGTAAGGTAGATTTTTTATAGAGGTATAAATATCTGACCAGTTCGAGAGTTATAAATTGAATATGTAGATTATTTAGGTTAGTTAATAATCTATATTAAGGAACCCGGTTAATTCCGGGTTTCTGCTTTTTCAGTAAATTCATCGATATCTTCAATGATATTGCGTTCGCGCGCCTCCCTGAGAATAGATGGAAGGAAAATAGGTGCGATACTTTCAACAGGCTCGTAGAGAACTGAATTTTCTAAACTTTCTTCAGAAACGATATCTATTTCCTCATTAGTAGCTTTAAAGAACATTATTATTACACTGGTAATAAATGCAACTTTAATAAGACCAAAGGCACCTCCAAGGAATTTATTAACCAGACCTAAAGCTGCAAAAGCTGCAATTTTGGTGAGAATCCTGCCAGCAAGCGAAATAAGAAATACAATTAGAACAAAAGTAATAGCGAAAGCTATGAGGTTTACATATTGGGTATCCCAGCCCATATTGTCTGAAAAGAAGTCGGCGAGAAGATGGGAGAAATGAATTGCTCCGTAGATCCCTGCAACAATTCCTACCAGCGAGGCCACTTCAGCTAACAAGCCTCTAAAGAATCCTCTTACCAATCCGTAGAGCAGGATTAGGGCAAGTACAATATCAATTGTATTCATTCTCCAAATATAGTAATTTCAATAAGTAAGATATTATCTTTGCGTTATGGCAAGAGACGAACAGTTAAAAGAACGCTGGGAAGGTTTACAACAAAAGCTTTCAGCGCAGTTTGCAGATGGGGAATTAATGGAGCTTGACGCTATTATTTACGTGATAGGGGTACAGGAATTAGGACAGGTACACCGCAAGTTCAAAAAAGACCATAAAATTGATCTTATGCATATTGCCATTTGCAGGCTATTGGAACCTTATGGTTATTACGAATTTGATTTTTATGATGAAGAAGGCTGGCCCCATTATAAAACCCTGGAGCAATTACCTGTACTTAAAGCAGGGGAACAAAGCGTGCTTATGAAAGAAGCAATTGTTCAATATTTTATTCAGAATGGTTATATAGATTAAATCCCTGCTGAAATATTCATTTTTACTAAATTTGCCCTTCTGAAAAAGAAAAGCATCCATGATTGATAGAATAAAGGAACACATTGCTGAAGTTGAAGCTTTTAATGCTGAAACTGCCGAACAGATCGAAGCTTTCCGTATAAAGTACCTAGGAAAAAAAGGAATCTTAAATGAATTTTTCGCCGAATTCAAATCGGTGCCTAATGAGCAGAAGAAGGATTTCGGTCAGGCGGTAAACGCTTTGAAGCAAGCTGCGGAAGCGAAAGTGACTTCCCTGAAAGAAATTTTGGAAAGCAAGCAGGAAGAAAAAGGTGTCTATGGAGATCTTTCCCGCCCAGCTGAACCCATTGAAATTGGTGCGCGTCACCCGATATCTATCGTAAAAAACCAGATTATCGAGATATTTTCAAATATTGGTTTTAATGTTTCTGAAGGACCCGAGATCGAAGACGACTGGCATAACTTTACTGCCTTGAATTTACCGGAATATCATCCGGCCCGTGATATGCAGGATACTTTCTTTATTCAAACAGATCCAGATATTTTATTGCGTACCCACACCTCTTCAGTGCAGGTGAGGTATATGGAAGAGAATAAACCGCCAATCAGAACGATTTCTCCCGGGCGGGTTTTCAGAAATGAAGCCATCTCGGCACGTTCACACTGTATTTTCCATCAGGTAGAAGGACTTTACATTGATAAGGACGTAAGCTTTGCTGACCTTAAACAAACTTTACTGTATTTCACCAAGCAGCTTTTCGGAAAATCCAAAATTAGACTTAGACCTTCTTATTTTCCTTTTACCGAACCAAGTGCCGAAGTTGATATCTACTGGGGCCTTGAAACCGAAACCGATTACCGAATCACTAAGGGTACCGGCTGGTTGGAGATCATGGGCTGCGGGATGGTAGATCCAAACGTGCTTAGAAATTGTAATATCGATCCTACCGAATATTCAGGTTTTGCTTTCGGAATGGGAATAGAAAGAATTGCGATGCTACTGTACCAAATTGGCGACATCAGGATGTTCTATGAGAACGATGTGCGTTTCCTGGAGCAGTTTAAGTCCTCGATTTAAATAAGAGGAAGGCCATTCTTCAGGGAGACAATTAATTTTCCTATTTTTAATAACTAAAATTAGACTTATGAAAACAGCTGGTTTAGTCATCCTTGGAATAATTGCCCTTGCCGTTATTATTATTTTGGTAGTAGTAGAAATTATAGAATTTGCGATAGGTGCCATTTTATTGGGAGTTGCCGCATTAATTTTATGGGGACTTTATAATTGGGCTAAAAATAAGATTAAAGATTAGTGAAAAAAGACATTGATATTCCTGAGGTTAAAGGCGTCTATCTTGCCGCCGTTAAACAATTCAATAAAGATTTTCGGGCTGAAGAATGGAATGCCTATCTCATAAACGACCGGGATGATGCTCTGGAGATGGTGCTTATCGTTAGCCGCGGTTATTCAGATAAGGACCAGACTTCGGTGATGCGCCATAAAATAGAAAAATTGCCTTCAAAATCTTTTGCCAAGGTCGAATTCCTTCAGGAAGAGGTTTTGGCTTTGAATAATGAATTTCAGGTCACTTTTTTTGCTGAAAATAAGATGTTCGAAAAGAAATTTATCTTCAGGAAAAATACCATCAATGAAAAAGCCCTGCGTGAACTTCCTCTAATTCCTGAAAAAGGGATCTTGTTGAAATAACTTTTCAGAATAAAAACAGCACCTAATTCAGCTTTTCTGCGAGCTTTTTAAATACTTTCTTCGGGTTTTTTCCTTCGTA
>NZ_JBEPWD010000003.1:90237-92985 GCF_041642575.1 Salegentibacter sp.
GGATGAACGTTATGGTACTGCTCAAAATGTTCCCCCACAATCAGACTTGTTTCAGGAACAATTCCTTTAATTGCGGAAAAGATCACCTTGCCTTCAAGAGAAACTTTCAGACTGTCTAGCTCCCTTTTAAGAAAAACCGAAGGGATGGCAAAGATGAGATAATCTGCCGCTTCCACGGTTTTGTTTATATCAGAACTAAGATCGAGCTGGTTGATATCAAATTCTACCGAGCTTAAATAATTAGGATTGTGTTCCTGTTTCTTCAGATGCTCAATGGCATAAGTGCTTCGCATATACCAGTGGATGGTATCAACATTTTCACTCAGCATTTTTACAATTGCAGTCGCCCAGCTGCCTCCGCCAATGACGGCAAAAGAAGGAGATTTTTCCATAGTTAGATTTTCTGATTCAAAAATAAACAAAATAAAATGATATCGAAACACCACAGATTAGGACTACAGCCGACGGGAGCTACCTACTTAAACTTTAACATGTTAAAATGATGACTTCAAGCAATCTTTCTGAAAGGCAGTCCGTTATTTGTTTGTTCTTTAATTCCAAAAGGGAGAAGAATAGATTTTCTTAGTTTTTTGGTTGGTTATTTAGTTTGAAAAACGCTGTTAGATCTTGAGGTCTTTCGGCGTTTTTTGATTTGAACTCTAACAAAATTTTAGGATGGCTTTAGGTATAAGAATGCAATTGCTTTTGTAATTTACTATAAACTAAAAAATCAAATAAAATGGGAGTATTTTCATTTATAAAAGATGCCGGAGAAAAGATCTTTGGCCGTGATAAAAAAGAAGCTGAAAAGCCAACTGAAAAAACTGAAAATACGCGCGAAAAAGCTGAACGTGAAAACGCGAAAGCTGCTCAAAGGTTGGAAACCACCCTTAGGGATCTCAAGTTGGAAGTAGATAATTTAAATATAAATATCGACGATGATGTTGCAACGGTTACCGGAAAAGCCGAAGACCAGAGCACGAAAGAGAAAGTGATACTGGTAGTTGGAAATTCAGAAGGTATTGCGAAAGTAGATGATAGGATGACGGTAGATAAGACGGAGCCGGAAGCGAAATTTCACACCGTTGAGCGGGGAGACACTTTAAGCAAGATAGCCAAGGAACATTACGGTGATGCTATGAAGTACCCTGTGATCTTTGAGGCTAATAAACCAATGCTTAAAGATCCTGATAAAATATATCCTGGGCAGGTACTTAGAGTACCGCACCTGGAAAAGAAATAAAAGTTAAGACTGTTTAAAAGTTTTGAGGCGGTTACATTGAGGGCAGACGACGTCCTACAGCTTGTAGTTCCACGATGAAAAAAGTAGGTTCAATCAGCTAAACTGAACGACCAAAAAAGATTCTTAAACAGTCTTTATTTCTATAAATAAATCCCTTCTCAGTGGAGGGATTTTTGTTTTTGAATCTTTCGCGGAAATGTGAAACTTCGGAAATTTAAGCTTACTTGTAAAAATTCATCAATTTGATATAATCCCAAACTGCCGCTGGCAACATAGGTTTTATATTTTTTTCTTCTTTTATCGCCTGCCTTATAAAAGTTGAAGAAATTTCCATCACAGGGGCGGCAACTCGTGTTATTTTTGGATGGTCTAAAAACTGTTCCTGCGGCTTCCCTGTGGCAATTCTAGGGTAAATATAGATCTGGTGATTTTCCAGGATTACCTCGTAATTCTTCCACTTATGAAAGCTTTTCAGGTTGTCTTCTCCCATAATTGGGCAAAATTCGTTGGTAGGATATTTCTCCTGAAGATGGGCCAGGGTGGTGACGGTGTAATTGGGCTGAGGTAAACCAAATTCGATATCACTGGGCTTTAAATTTTCGTAGCCTTCGCAGGCCTTATAAACCATTTCAAGACGATGATGATTTTCCAGTAAATTGCTTTTTTTCTTGAACGGATTGTGAGGGGTAACTACCAGCCAGACTTCATCCAGATCTGAAAATTCGGCCATATGGTTGGCGATTATCAGGTGGCCTATATGAACCGGATTAAAAGTGCCAAAGAACAGGCCTACCTTTTTATTCATTTTCCCCGGGCTTTTTCGCGTTCACATAAGTGGCTACCAGTTCATAGGCTTCTTTTAGTGCCGTTCCTAAATGGTGATTCTCAATAATAAAATCAAATTGAGGTGCCGTTGCAAGCTCTATCGAAGCTTTTGCCACCCGCATATTTATTTTATCATCAGTCTCGGTCTTGCGCTTTTTAAGTCGAATTTTTAATTCTTCTATACTTGGCGGCTTTACAAAAACTGCAAGGGTCTTCTCAGGATAGATATTTTTTATATCCAGGCCTCCTACCACATCAATATCAAAAATCACATTCTTTCCCTTTGCCCAGATTCTTTCTACTTCGGCTTTCAAGGTCCCGTAGAAATTATCGCGGTAAACCTCTTCCCACTCCAGGAATTCATCGTTTTTTATCTTTTTCTTGAAATCTTCGATAGAAAGGAAGTAGTAATGCTTTCCGTCTACCTCCTCGCCTCGTGGCTCACGGGATGTCGCCGATATGGAGAATTCCAGGTTAAGTTCCTTCTGCTTTAATAAATGTTGGACTATCGTAGTCTTTCCCGAGCCGGAAGGCGCCGAAAACACGATAAGTTTACCATCGCTCATTTAGAGTACGTTTAAAAGTTGTTCCTTTATTTTTTCCAGCTCATCCTTCATCTGCACCACCAATTGCTGCATTGGAGCGTAATTTGATTTACTGCCAATAGTATTGATCTCGCG
>NZ_JBEPWD010000003.1:93085-98508 GCF_041642575.1 Salegentibacter sp.
GTGGTTTCCTCCCCGGTGATCTCTACAAAAAGAGAGAAATCTATTTTTCCACGGGTAAGAGATTTCGAAATTGTATTTCTAAGCTGAAGTTCTTTTTCGCGGTATTGCGAAGGGATGCGGGCGTTTACATCTAGATTTTTACTGTTTAGAGACTTGATCTCCACAGTGATCTTTTTGGCCGGAAGCTGCGTAACGCTTTTTCCAAAACCTGTCATTGACTGAATCATAGGCGATTTTTAAGCTTGCGCAAAGATAATCAATTCTAAAGCAGCGCAAAGCGACCTAAAGCCTATTTTAAAATTCCCCGATTTTGGAGGATTCAAGGTTTAAATAAAAATTTATTCGGAAAAACTTTGTACAAACTCCAGAGCCCGCTCTTCGTGATAGTAGGATTCTTTATTCTGAATAAATCCTACATGCCCGCCGTGTGCCGGGATCTCGAGATGGAGATTATCAGAATTTTTTGCAATTTCCACCGGATAGGAAGTATCTGACAGGAAAGAATCATTTTCCGCATTAATGATTAAAGTAGGGATTTGAATATTGGGTAAAAACTGAAGGGAACTACACTTCTGGTAATAATCTGCCGCATTTTTGTAGCCGTGCGCCTTGCTGGTATAGAGCTCATCGATAGCTAAAAGGGAATTGCAACCGGCTATCTCTTCTTTGGTTATTTGCTCAGGAAAAGCCAGATGCCTCCTGAAAAGTTCCTTTTTCAGGTTTCTCACGAATCGTTTTGAATAGATAATATTTCGGGTTTGGCTGAGTTCCTCCAGCGAAGCCCCAAGATCACAGGGTGTTGAAACCGCCACCGCCGAATTGATTTCCGAAGGGATGTCAAGATTTTCACCCAGATATTTCAACATTAAATTTCCCCCCAGGCTGAATCCCACTAAAGCGATTTCAGTATATTTTTTTTCGGCTGAGATATGGTTTAAAACGGCTTCCAGATCTTCGGTGGCACCGGCATTGTAGCTGCGATAAAGCCTGTTCATCTCTCCACTACAACTCCTGAAATTCATTGCGGCCGTGTCCCAACCGTCTTCAGAAAACATTCTAGCCATAGCTTTCATATAAGGGCGTTGGGCATTGCCTGCCAGTCCGTGAAGAAGGATCACCAGCTTCTCACTGTTTCCTTCAGAAGAAAAACTGCGATCCAGATCAAGAAAATCTCCGTCTTCCAGTTCTAAGCGATCACGCTGGGTGGTGCTAAAAGCCACTTTTCTCAGGGTAGACGAATAAATTGTCGAAAAATGGGCATTCCGGAATAATCTCGGGGCGGAATATGTGCTTTTTATCAATGGCATTTGCGGCTAATTTCAGGAAATTAATTTTAAGCACAATAATTATGCATGCATAATATAATTTGTTAGATTTATTAAAAAATTACTGATGTACATCAAAGAATTCGATATTCGCTGGAGCGATACAGACGCCAACCGCCACCTGGCTAACACAGCCTACATAAATTTTATGAGCCATACCCGGATGAGTTTTTTAATGGAAAACGGTTTTGGCCAGGAAGAATTGATAAAATATAACCTGGGACCCGTAGTATTCTATGAGCACGTATATTATTTCAGAGAGGTTTTTGCAGGCCATCCGGTAAAAGTGACCCTGGAATTAAAAGGTCTTTCTGAAGACGGGATGTATTTTGAATTCCTCCACAATTTTTACGACCATAAGGGGAGGAATTTTGCTAGCTGCGAAATGATGGGAAGCTGGATAGATCTGGAAGAACGTAAACTCACCAAACTTCCCCCGGAATTGTATAAAAACCTGGACAGCCTTTCCCATACCCAAGATTTCAGAGTACTAACCAAAGAAGACACCCGAAAATTCGGGAAAAGGCCCCAGCATATTGAGCCTCATCAGCTTTAATCCCTTCTTAGGGTTTTATTCCCTGAGGTCTTTAATTAAGCCCTTATTTCGGTTTTCTTTTTGGTCACCATATAAACTCCGGCAAAGACCAGCAGTGCGGCAACTACTTTGGTAAGATTCAGCGAATCGGCGCCTGTACTTATGGCATAAACAATAGCGATAAGGGGCTGCAAGTAAATAAAGGCACTTATAGTAGAAGCTGAAAGTTGTTTTAGCGCATAAATATTCAGTAAATAGGTTGAGAAAGTGGTGCCTAACACGACGAAAGCCATTTTCCAGATCGCGTCAAATGGCAAACTGCTCCATTGAACATCGGTAAATTCCCCGATGGTGATGGGGAAATTTATAAAAACAGCAATCAGAAAAAGCCATTTCATTAGCGTAAAGGGATGATATTTTGCGGTTAGGGGTTTTACAAGAATCAGGTAAAGTCCGTAGGAAAAAGCATTTACGATAAAAAGTACATTTCCCATTGGAATATTAGGGGCATTGCTGGCAGTATCTGCACTAAACAGTACAAGAATTAATGCTCCTGCAAGTCCAACGATGATCCCGATACTTTTTAAAAGTGTGATGCGCTCTCTAATTAGAATTGAAGCTAAAATCAGCACCATTATCGGAGAAAGGGTTACGATAACCGAGCTGTTTATGGGTGTTGACAGGCTGAGGCCTTTAAAGAAGAACAGCATATTTATCACCATCCCGAAAACAGCACATCCAAGAATCCGTGGCCAGTCTGATGTGGCTATTTTTTCCCGAGGTCCCAGGAAACTAATCGCCCAAAAAAGAATAGCTGCTCCAAAAACCCGAAGGAATATGAACCCGAAGGGTTCGATGTGAAGGGGCATTACCCCCTTGGCCACCGTATGGTTAATCCCGTAAATCGCGCTGGCAATGGTTGCTGCAATAATTGCCAGTCCGCGGTTACTCATTTATCGATTTTTTCGCTGCCTCCACCGTTTTTTTGGAATTCCCTACAAAGATCTTATCATTGTTTATAATGACAGGACGTTTCAGGAAAGTATAGTGTTCCAGGATAAGATTTTTATAACGGTCTTCGGAAAGTTCTTCCAGGTGAAGTTCCTTCTCCTTGTAGAGTCTTGCCCGTTTGCTGAAAAGTGCTTCATAACTTCCGGCTAGTTCCTGCATCTCGTCGATTTGCTCTTCGGTGATTCCTTCGGTTTTTATATCCTGAAGTTTAAAAGCCGCAGGAGGGTCCAGTTCTTTTAATATTCTTCTGTTGGTATCGCAGGTTGAAAGGTGATAGATCTTTTTCATGCTGAATTTACTTATAATTCGATCTTTATGTATTCTGAAATTTCGTTCTGAGGGAATTCCATCCTGTAAGGGCCATCGGCGTAGGCCGCGATTTCGTAGGCATTGTAATAGAGAATGACTTTAGTATTGCTGAAACCTATATTCTGCGGAAGGTGAAATTCATCATTTTCAAATAACAGGCCCGTGCTGTTAATAGGTTCTCCTTCAGGAACTCCTTGTTCTTTTCTGAATTTTTCCTCAATAAAGGCTTTAAAGTCTTCGGTGAAAAGCTCATCCGGAGAATAAATCGCTCCGGTTTCAGGATTGAAATTCAACCAGGTCACGCTGCTGTAGCCATGGGCTCCACCTTCAAAAACTTCAGAATTGAATTGAATAGAGATAAGCTTATCAGACTCGTAGCTAATTTCTCCATAAATCGTGGCTTCCCAGGGAGTATTATAGCCGGGAAAATCTTTTTTGGTCTTTTCGTAATTCCGGATGAAGACATCTGCCAAATCTTCAACTGAACCTATATTGGGCTCGTCTTCATAGCCTAAAATATAGCTAAGGTGATTTTGGATCTCCTGATTGATATTCTTCTCCCTGGATTCATTACCGGAAGCAACGGGGAAATTCAAATCTATAAAACTGCATTTTTCCGTTTGTGGATCACAGTTTTCTGAGCTTCTTTCAACTGAATAGTTTAAAAATTGAAGACTTTCAGCTTCCTGCTCGCAGGCAGAAAAAAGAAAAATAAGGCTTATAACAGGGAGTAGTTTTTTCAATTTTATGGCTGTTAAATTGAAATATAAAGGTACAGCCAATTTTGTTATTGCCCAACAGGTATGCTACATTTGGTTCAAACACAGCATATATGAAATTCAACACCAAAACCATACACGGCGGACAGGAAAACACAGATCCGGCTTACGGCTCGGTTATGACGCCAATTTATCAAACCAGCACTTATTCCCAAAGCACTCCCGGCGGGCACAAGGGATTTGAATATTCGCGAAGTGGAAATCCCACACGAACGGCTTTGGAGAAGTCACTTGCCAGTATTGAGAATGCCAAATTCGGAATGGCATTTGGCTCCGGCCTCGCTGCAATAGATGCGGTTCTAAAATTGTTCAAAACCGGCGATGAGATTATTTCTACCAGTGATCTTTATGGAGGTTCTTACAGGCTTTTTACTTCGATCTTCGAGAATTTCGGGATAAAATTTCATTTTGTCGGGATGCAGGATGCTTCGAATATCGAGGAATATATTAATGAGAATACAAAACTTATTTGGGTAGAGACGCCAACCAACCCCATGATGAATATCATCGATATTGAAGCGGTTTCTAAAATCGCTAAAAAACATAAGTTGTTGCTTGGGGTAGACAATACTTTCGCGACTCCATATTTACAGCAACCTATGGATCTGGGTGCTGATATCGTGATGCACAGCGCGACAAAATATCTTGGCGGTCACAGTGATGTGGTGTTGGGTGCTCTTGTAGTAAATGATGAAAAGCTAGCTGAAAAACTTTATTTTATTCAGAAAGCAAGTGGTGCGGTTTGCGGCCCTCAGGATAGTTTCCTGGTGCTACGCGGAATTAAAACGCTACACTTGCGCATGCAGAGACACTGTGAAAACGGGGAAGTAGTGGCTAAATTTCTGAGAAACCATCCAAAAATTGACAAAGTTTACTGGCCCGGTTTTGAAGATCACCCTAACCACGATATCGCGAAAAAGCAAATGACCGGTTTTGGAGGAATGATCTCTTTTACCACAAAAGAAGATACATTGAAAAGCGCCACAACTATTGTTGAAAATCTTAAAGTTTTCACTCTTGCAGAATCTCTTGGCGGAGTTGAATCTCTTGCCGGGCATCCGGCCAGCATGACGCATGCTTCAATTCCGAAGGAAGAGAGAGCAAAAACCGGGGTTGTAGATTCCCTTATTCGTCTTAGTGTAGGAGTAGAAGATGAAGAAGATCTTATTGAAGATTTAAAGCAAGCTTTAGGATAAATTCCAGCTTATTCAAAAAATATTTACCACGAACTCAATTAGAGAATTCGTGGCTTTTTTATTTTCAAAGGATGTTTCTCAACACCCCAATCAGTCTTTTCACTTCCTCGGCGGTATTGTAATGTACCAGGCTTATTCTCACCACCCCATTCTTTTCTTCAAGCTTGAGGTCCTGTATGATTTTTTTAGCATAGAAATCCCCAAACCTGATTCCGATGCGATGCTCATCTACTTTTTGTACAATTTCATCACTTTTCATCCTGGAATG
>NZ_JBEPWD010000003.1:98608-100061 GCF_041642575.1 Salegentibacter sp.
AGTACATTGGAGGCGTGGGTGACCGCAACCAGCTTAGTGCGCCTGGAAAGCAATTTCTCAAGATCGGAAATATCCAGTTCGAGGCTTTCCGGGTTAACTTTCCAGATCTTTACTTTTATACCTTTTTCTTCAAGATCTGTCCAGGGGGAAACATTGGCTTCATGATCGGTGTTAGTGACTATCACCTCGTCTCCTTCCTGCCATTGTTTGCTTATACAAAGGCTTAAGATACGAAGAAGCATACTTGAAGACGGGCCGATCACCACCTCCTCAGGACGGGAGGCATTGATGAACTTTGATACTTCATTGGTTGCATAATTCAGTTTTTCCCCGGCTTCTTTGGAAACTTTATAAGAAGCACCCAACTGTACATTATGATGCAAAAGATAACCGCTTATTCTTTCAGCTACTTTAGACAAGGTCTGGGAACCCCCGGCATTATCCATATATATGAAATCCTGTTCCAGTGCCGGAAATTGCCGACGTACAAAATTGATGTCCATTACTCCAGGAGGCTTTCGTTAAATAATTTCAGAATGCGCTTATATTCATCGGTCCAGCTGCTTGGTTCAACAAAACCGTGGTCTTCTACAGGGTAAACTGCCATTTCCCAGTTATCTTTCTTCAGTTCGATAAGACGCTGGGCAAGTCTTACCACATCCTGAAAATGAACATTTACATCAAGCATTCCGTGGGCGATCAGAAGATGACCTTCAAGACCTTCAGCGAAATAAATAGGCGAAGATCTGCGATAGGCAATTGGATCTTCTGAAGGTTCATTCAGAATATTGGAGGTATACCCATGATTGTAATGAGCCCAATCGGTCACCGAGCGTAATGCGGCTCCTGCTTTAAAAGTTTCAGGTTCATTGAACATTCCCATCAAAGTAATGAAGCCACCATAACTACCTCCATAGATCCCGACTTTTTCAGGATCAATTCCGTGATTTTCGATGAGATAATTGACTCCGTCTACCTGGTCACTCAGGTCTTTTCCGCCCATATGACGATAGATCCCTGTTCTCCAGTCACGGCCATAACCTGCGCTTCCGCGGTAATCTATATCGATTACGGTGTAGCCAAGATCAGTTAGAAGATTATGAAACATGTATTCCCTGAAATAACTGCTCCACCATTTATGTACATTCTGAAGATAACCTGCACCGTGAACGAAAACTACGGCCGCGTCGTTTTTAGTTTCCTCGGTTGGGCTGTAAAGCCTTGCGGGGACCATAGCACCATCTTCAGCTTCAAATTCTATTAATTCAGGTTCGCGCCATTGATAGGAGGCGAATTCTTCTGTTTGACCTTCGGTTAATTTTTCAGCATCAGCATTGGCACGGGTTCTTTTAAGATACAATTCCCAGGGTTGGTTGCTGTAGGAATGCCTTATGGCCATATATTTCTCGTCTGGTGAAAGATGAACTTCATTATTCCCTTCCATCTGGGTTAA
>NZ_JBEPWD010000004.1:0-56507 GCF_041642575.1 Salegentibacter sp.
GAGGGCAGTGAATTTATCATTTATCTTCCGGTGATTAAATTAAAAAAACAGGAACATAAAATCACCCCTTTAGAAAACCACGTCCCCCCACCCGCACTGCTGGCAAATAAAAAAGCACTTATTGTCGATGATGAACCTTCTCAACTTGCCTTAACCCAGGAATTGGTGAAGTCTATAGGTCTTAATTGCGAAAGCAGCTTGAATGGTTATGATGCCTTGAATAAGCTAAAAACCGGGAAATTTGATCTAGTGCTTACCGATATTCAAATGCCCAGGATGGATGGATTGGAGCTCGTCTCCCAAATTAAGGAGGACCCTGAAATTAAGAATACACCTGTGATTGCAATTTCAGGAAGAACTACCCTTGAGCCTGATTTCTACACCCGGGCCGGATTTGCAAAAAGTCTTATTAAACCTTATAAACCACAGGAACTCTTAAATAGTATTGCCGAGATATTCCAGGTTAAGGTTAAGTCAAATAATTATCTACCGCCCAGCAAGAGACCCGGCACCGAATATGATCTTGAGGAGATCTACCAGTTTTCGGGTGGTGATGAAAACGCTATGCACATCATCATAAATGCTTTTCTGGAGAGTTCGGAAAAAAATCTGGAGATTCTGGAAGAGTCTTATAAGAAACAGGAAAAAGAGAAAATGGCATCGGTTGCCCATAAAATGCTACCCATGTTCCGGCAAATGAAAGCTGATTCAATAGCCGAAAAGTTAAGGGAAATTGAAACTTATAATGATTTACAAGAAGCCGAATTTCAGGATCTTATTAGAAACATCAGGTTGCTTATGAATAATTTGAAGACCGAGATTACAGTTTGATCCCGTATTGTTTCAGTTTGTTATAAAGCGTTTTGCGATCTATTGAAAGCAACCTTGCAGCTTTACTTTTATTTCCGCCTGATTTTTCCAATGCCTCGATAATGAGTTGCTCTTCGTTCTTATTTTTAAAAAGCCCATATTCGGTTTCAGATTTTTGAGCGGTAGAGATCTCGTGAGGTAAAACTTTTAAAGGAATAAGATCGTCCTGGGTTAACAGTACGGCACGTTTCACCATATTTTTTAATTCCCGTAAATTCCCCGGCCAGTTGTAGTTTTTAAATGCTTCGATGGCTTCTTCTGTAAAACCTATTACATTTTTTTCCAATTCAGCATTTGCTTCATCCAGAAAGTAATTGGCGAAGATCATTAAATCTTCTTTTCGGTCTTTAAGCGCTGGAACTTTAATTGAAAATTCATTAAGTCGGTGATACAAATCTTCCCTGAATTCTCCTTCCCGTACTGCCTGGGCAAGATCCTCATTGGTGGCGGTGATCACACGAATATCAACTTCAATTTCGTTGTTACTGCCCACGGGTTTGATCTTTCTCTCCTGGAGTGCGCGTAGCAGCTGCACTTGTAAATCATAGCCCAGGTTCCCTATTTCATCAAGGAACAATGTTCCTCCATTGGCAGCTTCAAAGTGACCGGTTTTATCATTTATCGCCCCGGTAAAGGAGCCTTTTAGATGTCCGAAAAATTCACTTGAAGCGAGTTCCCGTGGAATCGCTCCACAATCTACAGCGATAAATGCGGCATCGTTTCGCTTGCTTTGCAAATGGATACTTTTAGCGACCTGCTCTTTTCCTGTTCCGCTCTCCCCCATTATGAGTACCGACATGTTTGTGGGAGCAACCAGCTCAATATAATCGTTTAATTTATGAGCGGCATCACTTACTCCTTTTACAAAACTATCTTTTTGCAGTTTAATATTTTCAGCTTTTTTAGCCGGTTTTACGGTCTCTGCTTTTACTGCATTATTATGTTTAAGAGCATTTTCAATAGTTTGTAATATTGATTCCGGCCGGAAGGGTTTAGATACATAATCAAAGGCACCATCCTTCATGGCCTGTACTGCCATACTTATTTCAGCATAGCTGGTCATAACAATAACCTGCGTCTTGGTGTTTTTAGCCTTAACTTCTTTTAGAATATCAAGTCCATCTTTGTCGGGAAGGCGAACATCGGTAAGAATAAGGTCAAAATCCTTCTGCCCTATTTTATTTAATGCTTCAGAAGCTGAAAATGCAAGGTCCACCTCATAGTCTCTCTTATGTAAAAAAGTCTTAAGCATTGTGCCAAAAGCAACATCATCTTCTACTATGAGGATTTTAGTCATAAATAACACTGAATTAAAATGTTCAATGCAAATTTAACAATCTTATGTTCATAGGTTTTAAAATTAAACATAAAAAAAGAGGCCAATTCAATTGACCTCTTTTCCTGACAAATCTAAAAATTTATACTTGTCATTTGTGGTGGTATCCATTTCACGGAAAAAATGCAGAATATTCTTCAACATCTTACAAACGACTTTTTAGTGTTAGTTGATCAAAGAAACCTGGTTCTCTGAAAGTCGTTTTGCTCAATTTCAACACCCTTTGGGGGGTGATTAAACTATTCGAATTCGTCCGTGCCGAAAGAGTTGGCTTCTCTTAAGCTTCGGCTTTTATTTTTTTAAAAAACCACCGTACTCTATGGTAGGGTAAATACGGCGGTTTTTATGTTGGTTAGTTAGTAAGCGGTTAAGAAAATTAGCAGATCTATTTATCTTCTTTATCCTTCTTGTCTATCCAGTTACCATCTTCATCAGCATAAACTTTCTTTTTCTCACCTTCTACATTAAGGGATAGTTTATACATTTTTTTACCTTCTTTTTCCTTCACCCATGCTTCTTCAGTAACAGCGCCATTGAAATCGGTCATTACAGCATCTTTAACTGCCTGTGGTAGTGCCACAACATCGATTTCTTTAAAATCTGATTTTTCCTGAGCATGAGCTTCCATTTCTACGTCGGTATGTACTTCACCTTCTACCTGGGCGTTTACATTTTCAGTAAAAAAGAACATTGCAGCTGCAGCTATTAAGCTTAATCCTAACTTTTTCATAATTCTTTATTTTAAGTTTTTAAAGTTTTAGTTGTTAATTATAAAGGAAGAATTATACCAATTTAAACTTTTATTGAATAATTACCTCAAAAACAGCGTATTATGTGTATTTCGAGTAAGTACTTCTGAAAAAATTATGTAGAATTCCCCTCTTTTTAAGAATTTGTTATGTAGAAATACTACCACAATTGGACCTCCAAATTGTAGAAAATGAAAAAGAGGCCCGAAAGCCTCTTTTTCTCCGAAAATCTAAATTATACAACAGTTATCCACGCTGTTGTGCTAGTTAGTTTGAATCAAGTTTTTATCAAACTCAATTAATTAAAGGGAAAACCATACCATCACCACGATTTTGGTTTATTTCACTGAAAATAAATAATTTATAAGAATACCATTTATATAAGGTCCGGGAAATTATGGGGAATTTGATTCCATATTCCTCAAACCTGTAGAAAACTTACACAGTTTTCATCTCTATTGAAGCGGACTTTTCCTCCCGGCTTTTTTCTCAGCCTGGATTTTCTTCTTTTTTAATCGCTTTTCCCGCGCAGCACGGGATGGCTTAGTCTTTTTACGAGTTTTCCGTCTTTTCAGGGCCTCTCTTATCATATTAAGAAAACGCTGAATTACATCCTCTTTATTTTTATGTTGACTCCGGGAAACCTCACTTTGAATAACCAGTTCTCCTGCTCCGGTAATTTTCCTCCCGAGTTTATTTTGGATCCTGGTTTTTTCTTCTTCCGATAGGGCTTCAGAGTTCTCTACTAAAAAATGAAGCTCAACTTTTGAAGAGGTTTTATTCACATGTTGACCACCAGCGCCCGAACTTCGCACTGCTTTAAAGCTGAGCTCCTGTCTGATCTTTTCTTCGTCCACTATACTTAGGCTGTACGATGACTCGGCTTCAGCAAATCTGCCACAGTCTTCACAGGATTAAACGTTGTGACCGGAACTTCTACAAAAACAGTATTCCACATGGCCATCCCTCCGTTCCAGAGACCCGGACGCTCCAGAGCCTTTAAAGGCTTTCCGTCCTTGGTTTTGTGAGCGATAAAACTCATACTTTCATCTACATAATTATGAAGATCGTATTTCTCTTTTTTCCAGTTATAAATACCACAAACGATATCCACTGGATTGAAGTGGGTAGAGTTATTCAGGATCTTAAGCTGCTCTATATTGTCTTTGTCGATTTGAGCACCTTCAATAATTTGCAAAGAAATTTCCCCTGTTTCATCCTTTACAAGAAAAGGACCTCCCCCAGGTTCTCCTTCATTTTTTACCATCCCACAAACCCGTAATGGTTTATCCAATCTTCTGCACAAATACTGAATTTTTTCTTCCCCGGTAAACTTATTAAAGGAAGCAGTGACCTCCTGGAAAAGTTCATTTTTAAGGAAATCGGCGATCTCATCCAGTTTCGCTTCTGAAATATTTCCGGCATCCAATTGCTGTAAATATCCAAAGATCTGCTCCTGAAGCTCCAGCAATTTTCCGCCAAGCATTTTTTTGTGCTCTACAACTTCACCAAGGTTTTTCTCAACCACAACATTGTCAATATTCTTAATAAAAATAATATCAGCTTCCTGGTTATTAAGATTTTCAATAAGGGCTCCGTGCCCACCGGGCCTGAAGAATATATTACCCTCTTCATCTCTAAAAGGTTCATTATCTTCATCTACAGCAATGGTATCGGTTTTTGGATCCTGGTAGGAATAGGTGATCTCAAATTCTGTATTGGTTGCCTGCTCCACGCGCTCCTGAATGGCATCAAATTCATCTTTAAATTTATCCTTATCACCATGGGCAACCGTAAAATGCAAATTAGCAAGGCCATTGACGCTAAGGTATTTGGCCGCACCGTATAGATGCTCCTCGAAAGCGGTGGCTACTCTGTCTTCGTATTTATGGAATGGCACCAGGCCTTTTGGATAATTACTAAGATTAAGGCCATCCTCAAAAAGCATAGTTTTAACCAGGATTAATTGTTGTTCATCATTAGATTTATCTTCAAAACCGGAATAGCTTTCCCTGGCAAGTTTAAGGGCTTTATCATAAAAAGGTAGTTCAGTAATTCCCTCGAAAAAACGCTGCAAAGTGGCATCTTCCTTTTGATCAAGATAATCTCTCAGACTTTGCTTTTCAGGATTAAATTCATCGGCAAAATTATGTAAAGCTTTAAACATCCTGGTGGCGGCACCTGAGGCCGGCACAAATTTCAGTAGGTTCAAACCAGACATTCTTGTTTCATATTTCGCGATAAGGTCTTTCTTTTTCTTTTCAGAATACACAAAGATTCCATTTCCGGGAGTTGCGGCCTCCTGAATATCAACTTTTATATTTCCCCGCTCAAAAATTTGAAGCTGGCGTTCTATTTCTTTGGAGCTTAATCCTTTCTCTTCTATCTGTAAAATATCTATTTCACTAAATCCCACGCTTTACCTGTTTTTTAAAAGTTTATTAATTTCTGAAACCGCAGTTTGAAAACGCTCTTCCAAATCACCCTTTAAAACCACATAGGGTTTGCCGGCTTCTTGCAAGGCTTCTTCAAATCGCTTAAACATCCCGTCACGGTCGTATGGCTTATCCCGAAGATCGTCGGGGGTCCAGGGAACGTCAATATACATTAAAAAGTATAAATCATACCGGTTGTTTAACGCATGTTTAAGAAGTTGAGGATCACAAAACCCATCGTAATATGCTTCGGAATAGACCTTTAATTCCAGCAGGTCTGTATCGCAAAAAAGAAGCCTGTTTGCTTTCCCGGTCAATTCATTTTCACGTTGCATTTGCCCCCGGGCAATGGGCAACATATCTTCGGGTTCACAGATTTTCTGCTGTTTATCCCATTTTTCCTGGAGATACTCCCGCATATATTCCTCTACCCAGACGGTATCGAAATGTTCGGCTAACATTTCGGCCAGGGTAGTTTTTCCGGTTGATTCCGGACCAAAAAAAACAATCTTTAAGACGGACGAAGGTCGTTGCGCAAGTTTTTCTGCCATGCTTTATAACCGTATATAGCGATGATGGTGAATACAAAATACTGAATTGCTGTAAAGGTAAGGCCCTTATAGAAATATAGTGGCACCGAAATTATATCTCCTACAATCCAGAAAATCCAATTCTCGATCTTTTTATTTGCCATCTGCCACATTCCGACAAAGAAAATAGCAGTGGTTAGAGTATCAACATAGGCAGTCCAGTTATCCCATTTATCAAACCATTCATAAACCACAAAAACAAAAAGAAGTGTAATTAGAAAAATGTATAAACTCTGCCAGTTTTCCTTTCTCGTGGTATTTGTAATAGGTGTGAAATGGGTAGCATCTACCTTTCTTGTCCATACATACCAACCATAAATACTCATGGAAAAATAATATGCGTTAATCATCATATCCCCAAGCAGTTGCCACTGCCAAAGTAAATAGACAAAAATGAGGGTGCTCACGATCCCCGTTGGATAAACCAGGATATTGTTTTGTTTTGAATACCAAACGGACAAGAACCCAAAGATCACCGCAATGATCTCTAGAATTATATAAAGAGTAGGGTAACCTGAATACTGATCAAAGAAAAAATCAAAAATCGGCTGCATAGTCGCTGCGATCAGATTTTACAATTTTCATATACAACAGGCCACGGTCTATGGCTTCAAAAGCGTTTTTGATTTCTGAATTGAGCAGGGACATAACCTCATCATAATCTCCATAAACCTGGGTGCTAAGCGGATTTTCCTTCAACGTTAGGCCCGATTCTCTCATCTTTTTAATGAAGTTGATAATTGCAGGCTCAAAATCGTCCTGAATTGGAGTTAAAGTAAGTTCTACTGAAATTTTCATTTTTAGGGTTTTTCGTCGTAGCCAAATTTAAAGATTTGAAATGGGTAATGGAGAGACGAAAACAACAAATCTATTTTCATTCTTCAAAATGCGTCCCCATTACCAGCATATCGGCGCCCGCGTCATAGGCTTTCTTCTGTTGCTGTATGCTGCGGATACCTCCTCCCACGATAAGTGGAATATCTATGGCTTTTTTCACCGCTGTTATTATTTCTTCCGAAACCGGCAACTTCGCCCCGCTTCCCGCTTCAAGATAGATGAGCTTCTGTCCTGAATACTGGCCGGCAAGTGCGGTATCAACTATTGTGTCAATCTCAAATTGAGGTATTGGTTCTGTATTACTAACCCTTTGTACAGCAGAAATGTTTCCGCCGTCAATTAAAATGTAGCCCGTTGGAATAATTTCCAGACTGGTATTTTTCAGTTTAGAAACCGACTTCACCTGCTGGCCGATAAGATATTCAGGATTTCGTCCTGAAATCAGGCTCAGGAAAAGGATTACATCAGCATCTTCAGAGATCTGGTTGTGATCTCCGGGAAAAAGGAAAACCGGCAAATTAGTTTCGGTTTTAATCGCCTTTACGGTTTGGGCAGTTTTATTGTTTTCTACCGTACTTCCACCTACAAAAATGTGAGAAGTGCTTTCAGGAATGCTTTTCAAATAAGATTCAGTGCGGGTTTCTTCAAATTTATCGGGATCGATAAGTATTGCCAGTAGTTTCTTATTTTCGGCGCGTGCCGTGTAGATTTCCCGATAGAAATTCAGCATCAATTAGTTTTCTTTTGCTCTCGAAGCCCAACCATAAACGCAGGTAAAACCTTCAAATTCCAGGAATTTCATTTCATAGAAGGATTTTCTACCCTTGAATAACACTTTAGCGGTAGTTTTGGTATCCTCAAAATCAAAATCGGTTACATTGATATGCTGTAAAAAGCCTAATCCCGGCTCGGCATACATTTTATAAACCGATTCCTTGGCACCCCAAACGATGGTTAGCTTTCTAATGAGCGCTTCTTCATTGGCCAGGGTGTGATATTCCTTAAGCGGAGTGAATTTATGAGCAATTCTAAGAATTTTCTCCCGTTGTTTTTCAATATCTATCCCCACTTTTTCATCACTCACGATAATTCCGGTAAAATTAAAAGAATGAGTTATGGAGATATTTTTACCGTCTTTCAGGTGGGGTTTCCCAAGTTCATCATAATAGAGGTCTGAGTCTACATATCCAGCTTCCGCCATAAGGTGGCGAATGCTCATAAACCCACGACGATGAATTTCAGATTTCATTCCTTCCACTCTGTTCTGGCAATGGTCTGTAAGTTCTATCCCATCGCTAAGTTGTTCAAGAGGTTCTTCTACCTTCCAAATGAAGACTTTAGTATGAGGGTTTGCTGTTATTGTTTTGTAAAGGGGCATGTGGGTTTATTATAGTTTGCTTATTTTTGCCAAAATAAAATTGCTAATATTCAAATATAATAATATGTCTACTAAAACAGTGTCTTACACTCCTTATAAAGTTAAAGATATTTCCCTTGCAGACTGGGGAAGAAAAGAGATAGAACTTGCCGAATCTGAAATGCCGGGACTAATGTCTCTTCGTGAAGAGTATAAAGATGAGCAACCTTTAAAAGGTGCTAGAATTGCAGGCTGTTTACACATGACCATTCAAACTGCCGTGCTCATTGAAACCCTGGTTTCCCTTGGAGCCGAAGTTACCTGGAGTTCCTGCAATATTTTCTCAACCCAGGACCAGGCTGCAGCTGCGATTGCTGCTGCCGGAATCCCTGTTTATGCGTGGAAAGGCATGACCGAAGAAGAATTTAACTGGTGTATCGAGCAAACCCTGTTTTTTGGTGAAGATCGCAAACCCCTGAACATGATCCTCGATGATGGAGGAGATCTTACCAACATGGTTTTTGATAAATACCCCGAACTCGCCGAAGGCATCCGTGGACTTTCAGAAGAAACCACTACCGGAGTTCACCGTCTATATGAAAGAATGAAGAACGGAACGCTAGTAATGCCGGCCATAAATATTAACGATTCGGTTACTAAATCAAAGTTCGATAATAAATACGGCTGTCGGGAGAGTGCCGTAGACGCAATTCGTCGTGCTACAGATATTATGCTTGCCGGTAAACGAGTGGTAGTTTGCGGATATGGAGATGTTGGTAAAGGTACTGCAGCTTCCTTTAAAGGAACCGGAGCTATCGTGACAGTTACCGAAATTGATCCAATTTGCGCCCTTCAGGCTGCAATGGATGGTTTTGAAGTGAAAAAACTTGAAACCGTTGTAGAAAAAGCTGATATCGTGATTACTACAACAGGTAATAAAGATATTGTTAGAGGTGAGCACTTTGAAGCGATGAAAGACAAAACCATTGTTTGTAATATTGGCCACTTCGACAACGAGATTGATGTTTCCTGGTTAAACAACAATCATGGAGAAACCAAAGACACTATTAAACCTCAGGTTGATAAATATACTATCAACGGAAAAGATATTATTCTTTTAGCTGAAGGCCGTTTGGTAAACCTTGGTTGTGCCACTGGTCATCCTAGTTTTGTAATGAGTAATTCTTTTACCAACCAGACGCTTGCTCAGATAGAGCTTTGGAAAAATGCCGATAAATATAAAAATGAAGTATATATGCTTCCGAAGCATTTAGATGAAAAGGTAGCCAAACTGCACCTGGAGAAAATTGGTGTGGAATTAACCGAGCTAAAACCAGATCAGGCTGAATATATCGGAGTTGAGGTAGAAGGACCTTTCAAGCCGGAGTATTACAGATACTAAACGTCATTTCTGTAAAGACGAAAATCTTGGTGATATTATACCAAATCCCTTTTGAAGTAAAATTCAGAAGGGATTTTTTTATTCAGGAATCATAAACCAGGTAAACAGAATTATCGCTATTAATACTACCAGGGCCACGAGAAGAAAAATCATCCATTTACTAATCATAGGTTTTGCTCTGGAATCTGGCAAACGACTTCTATGAGGCTTCTCAAAGTGACTGTCTGTTTCAGAATATCCATGTTGAGTTAAAATTCCTTCAGCTCTATCCTTCTGATTTTCTTCTACCTGGATACGGCTATCCGAAGTTTTGAGGCCAGTATCTTTTTCTTCCGGAATAGTATCTGCTTCAAGGATCTTAAAATTGATACTTTCTCTAACAAGGATTTCTTTTATCTCTGAAACTTTAGAAATATCGGTGGTGCGGTATACAGTGACATATTTCATCGCTTGATCGGTTGGTTTACTTAAAGATACAAAAAAAGCCTTTTCGTTTCCGAAAAGGCTTTTGATATTATACTAAAGCAAAGTTAATTAAGCTTCAAACGGTTCTATAGAAACGTAAGATTTATTATTCTTTGTTTTAGAGAATTTTACAAGACCATCTATTTTGGCGTGTAAAGTATGATCTTTTCCTGCATACACATTCTCACCTGGATTGTGCGCAGTACCTCTTTGTCTAACGATGATGTTCCCGGCTGCGGCTGCTTGGCCACCAAAGATCTTAACACCTAAGCGTTTTGATTCTGATTCCCTACCGTTCTTCGAACTACCAACTCCTTTTTTGTGTGCCATGGCTTAAAGTTTTTTCAGGTTATTTATACTATTTGTTTTTAAGCAATGCTTTGGCTTGCTTCACCCATTCTTCTGATTCAATCTTCTCACGGGTAATTCCTTCTAAAGCAGAAAGCTCATCTCTATCGGCTGCCTTCAATTTGCTAATTTGCTCGTAGGTATAAATACCCACTTCATTCAGCCTTTTTTCGTAAGCTGGACCAATCCCGTTGATTAATTTTAAATCTTCGGCTTCGGCTTTGGTTGCAGTACCAATACTGTTCAATACTTTATCAATATTGATCTCGATATTGCTTTCATCGGCACGCTTTTCAGCACGACTTACCAAATTCTCACTTACTTCCTCTTCCTTTTTAACTTTAGGAGAGGTTTTCTTAGGCTCTTCTTTTTTGGCTGAAGTTTCTTTTTTTCCGCCTTTAGCAGTAATACTTTCAATAACGATCTCGGTTAAAGATTGACGGTGACCGTTTTTCTTCTTGTAACCTTTACGTCTTTTCTTTTTGAAAACAATTACTTTGTCCCCCTTTAGGTGACGGGTGATTTTGGCTCCTATAAGAGCACCTTCTATAGCCGGGGCGCCTAAAGTAATGTTGTCACCATCGCCGGTAAGAAGAACCTGGTCAAAAGAAACACTGTCTCCCTCTTCTCCTGCTAAACGGTTTACAAACACTCTTTGGTCTTTTGCAACTTTAAATTGCTGCCCTGCTATCTCTACAATTGCGTACATAGTGTTGTTATAATTAGATTTATGCTTTACAAACGCCTGCTTTTTAGCAAGCGGGTGCAAATATACTTCTAATTAATTAATTCACAAACTCTTCTAAAGTTTTTAATAAGTATGCTTCTTTCCTTCTTTGGTGTTCCAGGAATCTTTGAAAAGCTGCATAAATGTCAGGGTAAGGACAATTGTGGTGGCAAATCCCATTAAGGCAACCGTAAAGAGCAACATTCCTATGTTTATAAACCAGTCGTCTAACCACATAGTCACGAGCTCTTCTTCAAAACCAGGATTTATCTCGGTAGTATAAATCCCAAAGAAAATTGTGAATATAATAGTGGCGTTGAACCCGGTTAGCAAGCCGGTCATAAAACCTTTTTGATATTTGAATTTATTTCCTGCAGAAAGTCGATAATACTTTATTGCTTCCCACATTCCGTAAGCCATTATTACCCCATTAAATAAACTGTAAATAGGATATTTATGTGCCCCGAATAAAGACAATATTAGAAAATAAGCAATAAGTCCTGCAGCAGTGGCTACTCCATGTTTAATTGGAATACTGAATTTTTTCATAATCTTCTTTTGGTTTACATTAGTAAATTTCCTAAAAAAGTACGGGTTTCTGCCTTAACACCTTGTTAATTTTGGCGTAGCCTGAGTTTAAGTGTTATTTTTATAAAATATCCGGGGAAGTTGTAACAAATCAACATTCCTTCATACTTATACCTATACATTAATAAAAACCATCTAAACATGATTAACAAAATTAAGCTGACTGTCTGCGCCTTGTTGGTGAGTGCCGCAGGCGTTGCCCAGGAGGTCGAATTCACAGAATACGAGCTGGACAACGGATTACACGTAATATTACATCAGGATAAAACAGCACCAATAGTTTCTACTTCGGTGATGTATCATGTGGGCGGAAAAGACCTGAAAAATGACAAAACAGGATTCGCTCACTTTTTTGAGCACCTTTTATTCGAGGGAACTAAAAACATTAAAAGAGGGGAGTTTATGTCTATTATAAGCTCAAATGGAGGCTCTTTCAATGCCACAACCTCTTTGGACAGAACCTATTACTTTGAAACCTTCCCATCCAATAAACTGGAACTCGGTCTTTGGCTCGAATCTGAAAGAATGCTTCACCCGGTAATTAGTGAAACAGGTGTAGAAACTCAAAACGAAGTTGTAAAAGAGGAAAGAAGAAGAAGTTATGACAACAGACCTTACGGTAATCTACTTCAGGTTGTACAAAGCAATCTTTTTACCGAGCACCCTTACAAAGATCCCAACATTGGATATATGGAAGACCTAGATGCGGCAACCCTTGAAGAGTTCAATGAATATTTCGATGAATATTACGCTCCGAACAATGCTACTCTGGTAGTAGCCGGAGATTTTGAAATAGAAGAAACCAAAAAACTAATCGAAGATTATTTTGGACCAGTTCCTTCAGGAAATGAGGTTTCCAGAACCCGTGTGGAGGAGAAACCAATAAACAATACGGTAACCGACACTTTTTACGACCCAAACATACAACTCCCAATGTTTATCATGGCCTATAGAACCCCGGGAATGGCCACAAAAGATGCTCAGGTACTCGATATGGTATCCACATTACTTTCAGGAGGAAAATCATCCAGGCTCTACAAAAAACTTGTAGACGATCAAAAGCAGGCTTTACAGGTATCTGCTATAAACCTTGCCTTTGAAGACTATAGTGCGTACGCAATCTTAAGTTTGCCTCTTGGAGACACTGAACTGGAAACCTTAAAACAGGAAATTGACGAGGAAATAGTTGAACTTCAAAATGAAACAATTTCTGAGCGGGAATTTCAGAAACTTCAAAACACTTTTGAGAACAGGTTCGTAAACGCCAACAGCAGCGTTTCAGGAATTGCAGAGTCTCTTGCTACTTACCATGTACTTCATGGAGACACCGATTTAATAAATGAACAAATAGACATTCTACGATCTATTACTCCGGAAGACATTAAAAGAGTGGCTAACGAGTACTTAAACGAAAACCAAAGAGCGGAGATCTATTATCTTCCTAAAAAGGACGATGTTCAATAAAAATTATAAAGAAAATAAAATGAAAAAATATATTCTTACTATAAATGCCCTACTGTTTCTGGCATTTACAAGCATTGCACAGATAGATCGAAGCACGCCGCCGGAAGCGGGGCCTGCACCAAAGATCAATCTTGAAAAACCTCAAACCTTTACTTTAGAGAATGGCCTTAAAGTGATGATCGTAGAAAACCATAAACTACCAAGGGTTAGTATGACTCTCTTACTGGACAATCCTCCTCATTCTGAAGGAGAAAAAGTAGGAGTTTCTTCATTAACCGGCGGTTTGCTGGGAACCGGCACTGCTAAAACTTCAAAAGATGAATTCAACGAAGAGGTAGACTATCTTGGTGCCAGGCTTAATTTCAGTGCCGGAAGCGCTAGCGCAAATACCTTATCAAAATTTTTTCCCAGGGTATTGGAATTAATGGCCGAAGGTGCTTTGGAACCACAATTCACCCAGGAAGAATTTGAAAAACTTCAGCAACGCCAGATCGAGAACCTCGAAAGCAATGAAAAGGATGTGGCTTTTAATGAAGGACGTCTAAGAAGAGCCCTCACTTATGGAAAAGATCATCCTTATGGCGAATTCAGCACTCCGGAAAGCCTGGAAAAAGTGACTTTAGAAGAAGTTCAATCCTACTATGACACCTTCTTCGTTCCCGAAGATGCTTACCTGGCAATTATTGGAGACGTAGATTTTGATGAAGCTAAGAAACTGGTTGAAGAAAATTTCAGCAATTGGAAACCAAAGAATCTTCCTAAGGAAGAACTACCCGAGGTGAAGAATGTTGAAACTACCCAGATCAATATACTTGATATGCCCAATGCAGTTCAGAGCCAGATTGCCGTGGTTAACAGTGTAGACCTTAAGAAGAAAAATCCTGATTATTTTCCGGCCCTTATTGCCAACCAGATTCTTGGAGGAGGTGGCGATGCCCGTCTTTTCATGAATTTGAGAGAAGATAAAGGATATACTTATGGTGCTTATTCCTCTTTAGGGAATGACAAATATGCTGCTGCTTTCACCGCAACTGCGCAAGTTCGTAATGAAGTAACCGATAGTTCGGTTGTTGCTTTTCTTGAAGAGATCCATAAGATTCGCACGGAAAAGGTTTCCGAGGAAGAATTAAGTAACGCCAAGAACAAATATGTAGGTAATTTTGTGCTTTCTCTTGAACAGCCATCTACAATTGCTCGCTATGCCCTTGACATCGAGACAGAAGACCTTCCTGAGGATTTCTATGAGACCTACCTACAGAAGATCAATGATGTAACCGTAGAGGATGTACACCGTGTAGCAAAAAAATACTTTAAGTTAGATAAGGCAAGAATTATAGTTGCCGGGAAAGCTTCAGAAATCGCTGAAGACCTGGAAAATATTGAATTCAAAGGAAAAACACTGCCGGTTAAATACTACAACAAATTGGGTGAAGAAGTAGAGAAACCTACTCAAAAGGAGCTCGACCCTTCCATGAGCGTAGAAGATGTATTTAATAAATATATTGATGCGATTGGCGGAAAAGAAGCTGTGGAAGCTGTAGAAAGCGTAGTTATGATCGCTGAAGCCACTGTACAGGGAATGGCATTAAATCTAGAGATGAAACGCACCCTTGACGGGAAACTTGCACAGCAAGTATCTGTTGGAGGAAATGTAATGAGCAAGCAGGTATTTGATGGCAAAACAGGTTTTGTAGTAGCGCAGGGACAAAAGATTCCTTACAACGAAGATCAGATCAAAGCGGCTAAAATTGACGCCAATCCCTTCCCTGAACTGGAAGTTGGCGAAGCAAGCCTTGAAGGGGTGGAAAATGTCGAAGGAAAAGACGCTTACGTGGTAGCCCTTGGTGAAAACAATAAGAGTTTTTATGACGTTGAAACCGGATTAAAGATCAAGACGGTACAAAGCGTATACCAGGCGGGTGAAACTATGAGTATACCAACAGGATACAGCAATTATGAGGAAGTTAAAGGAGTTAAATTCCCTTTCTCTATTTCACAGGCTGCAGGTCCACAAACCTTTGAATTTAAGGTTAGTGAGATCCTTATAAATGAAGGTGTAAGCGAAGAAGATTTTCAGGAATAGTCTTTTTTATTAATGTTAGAGTGTGAGAAAACCGGCTTCAGGCCGGTTTTCTCTTTTTATACAGCTTGCTTTCTGAATTTACTAAAGAGTTTTTTAGACCTGTTTACTATAAAAACTCCGACCAGGATAACCATGGCAGAAATCAATTGCCAGAAGCTAAAAACCTCGCCATCCAAAATTCCCCAGCCAAGGGCTACTACAGGAATTGTATAAGTAACAGAAGTAGTAAATACCGGGTCTGATATCTGCACGAGTTTATTAAAAATTATCATGGCTATTCCCGTACCTATTATCCCTAAAACAGCCACATAAGCTACCGATAGTTGAATTTCGGAAGTGGTTATTTCTTTCTGAAAAAAGCCTGATAAAAATAAAATTGTAAAAGCAGGAATGAGCAGCACTATAAAGTTTCCGGCCGCGATTGCCAGCGGAGAAATATCGCTCATTTTTGTTTTAAGAATATTTACGTTTACCGCATAGCAACCGGCAGCCATAACCACCAGCAGGGAATACATATAATTTTGATCGGGATTTATTTTAGCTCCGCTAAGTATCAACCCAATTGCCCCAAGCAAGCCAATTCCAACTCCAATAAGTTTATTCTGGGTAAATACCGCTCTGAAAAAGAAAGCGCCAAAAATAAGTGTTAGAATAGGAGTGGTGGTATTTAAGATAGAAGCAATGGCGCTGTCGATTTCGGTTTCAGCATAGGCAAATAAATAAACCGGAAAAAAGGATCCGAGGAATCCGGAAATTACAATCCACTTCCACTGACTTGAAGATAACTTTCGCAGGCTTTTAAAACCTACCAGGATGAGAAAAAGCGCGGCAAAAATTATTCTGAAGGAACCGACTTCGGTTGCTGAAAGTCCAACAAGGCCTTTTTTGATAAGAATAAAAGAACTTCCCCAGACAAGGGAAAGGAGTAAAAGATAGATCCATTTGAGTTTCTGAAGGGGCATATGATTTCTGCTTTTTCAGGAGCAAAAATCGATATTAAATAATGCAAACCAAGCTTTCTCTTACTTTTTCTCCTGCCAGCGCAGACTTTCCATCAAATGCTTCATGTCCTTCTTAAGATAATCGGCAGCTGGAACGATGGAATCAAAATTTGGTTGGCGGTTAAAATAAACCGAGCCGGTTAGGAAATGTTCTACACTATCGGTAAGATAAAACTGGGCCTGAGAGGCGGCATTACCTTCAACTTCATAAAACATTCCGTAGGTGTTATGAAGCTCGTTGGTGTACATATCGCCTTCAATCACATCAGCTTTTATAGTGTGTTGCAAGGGCAGGTTTTGGGCGTCTTTAAGTAAAGAATCCAGGTTATTCCGAACAGGTTGATAGGTTATAAAGATCATCCCGTTCATATCCTTATATTCAAGATTGATCCAGCAGGGAATATTGTTTCTGGAAGGAGTAATCACCGCCTGCTGATTCTTCTCAAAACTATAAGGACAATCCAGGTTTATGGGTTCGTAAACTGCTTCAGGGTATTCCAGAGCAAGAAAAGCTTTCGGCTTAGGTTTACTATCATCATTCCCACAGGAAGAGAACATCAGTATTAAAGATAGTATCGCAATGGTTATTCTCATACAGGGGTTATGCTTAGCTTTATTTGTTTTATTCGTTTATCGTCTACGGCCTCTATTGTGAAAGTGTAGTTTAAAAAATAGATTGTATCGCTTCTCTTCGGAAAGCCTGCCGAAATCTCCAGGATGAAACCGGCCAGGGTTTCAGCATCTCCTTTTTGTTCTTCGAAGGTTTCTGGATCTTCCAGTTTTATGATCTTATAAAAATCTTTAAGCGGAGTTTTTCCTTCAAAAATGAAGTTATGCTCATCTAATTTAGAAAAGATAAGGTCTTCATCATCAAATTCGTCGCTAATATCCCCAACGATCTCTTCAATAATATCCTCGAGGGAGATCAATCCGCTGGTTCCTCCATACTCATCTACGACAATTGCCAGGTGATTTTTTTTCCCCTTGAAATCATTAAGCAAATCGTCAAGCTTTTTATTTTCGGGAACAAAATAGGGCTCTCGTAATAATTTAGTCCATTCAAATTTATTTTCTTCTATATAAGGCAAAAGATCTTTCACATAAAGAATACCAATAATATTATCAATATTCTCCCTGTAAACCGGAATTCGGGAATAGCCATTTTCAATAATTTCACCAATAATCTCCTTATAATTTTGGCTTTCATTCAGGGCAAAGATATCCATCCTTGGACGCATAACCTGCTTGACGTCGGTATTACCAAATGAAACAATTCCCTTGAGTATTTTTTGCTCCTCTTTTGAAGTTCCTTCGTTACTGGTTAGGTCCAGGGCCTGGGAAAGATGATCTACATTTAAAAAAGAACGTTGTTTGCCTAACCTTTCATGAATATATAAGGTAACCGATCGCATAGGCAAACTTAAAGGTGAGAAAAAAGTATCCAGAAAATTAAGAGGATGAGCCATAAAATTTGAAAACTGAACTTTATTCCTACTGGCGTATACTTTTGGCAGGATCTCTCCAAAAAGCAGAATAAGAAAAGCTACCACGCCAACCTCAATAATCAATTTAATATCAACTCCCCAGAATTCCGTCTGCATCCTGTTAAACAAAGAATCTGTAAGGGTATCAAATAATAGAACAATGGCGATATTTATGGAATTATTAGCCACCAGAATTGTCGCAAGCAATTTTTTAGGCCTATCTAAAAGGTTTACAACAATTTTTTGGGCCTTGCTCCTCTTTCCGTCCTCGGTAATTATATCGGCCGGGGTCAGAGAAAAAAATGCCACTTCTGCCCCCGAGATCATCGCAGAACAAAGCAGCAAAAGCAATAAGATAACTATATTAATTATCTCGGTGAAATCTATTGTGGCCCAAAACAGAAATAAACTGGGAGGTTCCGAGTCCAAATGCTATGCTTTTAGTTAAACTTAAAACGGGAGATCATCTTCATCTTCTTCCTGTGCAAAGCTATCATTTTTCGGCTGGTTTTGTGGTTTTTGTGTCTGAGTTTCCTGCGGAGCACTTCCACCTGCCTGATCTTTTGGAGTTAAAAAGGTAAATTCTGAACAATGAATTTCAGTAGAATACTTATCGTTTCCCTGATCATCCTGCCATTTACGGGTCTTTAAACGACCTTCGATGTAAACCTTATCTCCTTTTTTAAGATATTTCTCGCAGATTTCTGCCGCCTTGTTACGCACCACAATATTATGCCACTCGGTATTGGTAACTCGTTCCCCGGTAGTTTTGTTGGTGTAGGTTTCGTTTGTTGCCAACGGAAAACGCCCTAGCGAATTTCCACCTTCAAAATAATGCATTTTCACATCATCTCCTGTATGCCCTATCAGCATTACTTTGTTAAGTGTACCAGTCATTGTATTAAGTTTTATTTGAACCCAAAAACATAGGGTTCTGTGTTTAAATTTATTCTAAAATACTCAAAAATTCTGAGCAGACTAAAATTGAGTGAAATAAAAGTTTCAACATTTCTTAATTAGTAATCCTCAAAGCCCGATTCCTCGAGGAAATTCTGGATTAAAACGGGAACAGGATAATTCCTTACTTTTTCTTTCGGAATGCCTTTCTCATTTAAAGCTTCGGAGTTCACCATCCAGAAATGAGTGTAAATATGCTGGTGGGAGAGCTTGTGCACTACCGGTTTTTCATTGTATAAAACAACATTTCCAGCCAAAAGACCTGTCTCCTCCTGGATCTCTGCTTCGGAAATGAATGTTTCAGAAGTTATCGGTTCGCCGGTTTCGATAAGCGGAAACTCATAGAGCCCTTCCCAGATTCCTTTTCCCTGGCGCTGTTGAAGCAGGGTTTTATTCTCTTCAGAAGAAAAAACCAAATAATTGAAATAACGCTTCTTCACCTTTGTTTTCTTAAGCTTAACCGGCAAATCCTTGATTTTATTATGTTTTAATGCCAAACACCTGTCATTAAAAGGACAACTTTCACAAAGCGGGTTGCGCGGTTTACACTGTAACGCTCCAAATTCCATCAATCCCTGGTTGAACAAGGAAGGATTCTCCCTATCCAGTAATTCACCGGCCAACAATTTAAATTCCTTGATTCCGGCGGTGGAATTTATAGGCGTTTCGATATTGAAACACCTGGAAAGAACCCTGTACACATTCCCATCAACTACAGGCACAGCTTCATTATAACATATAGAAGCGATGGCGCTGGCGGTGTAATCGCCCACTCCTTTCAGCCTCTTAAGTTCCCGGTAATTATCAGGAAAAACACCGTTAAGTTCAAAAGCCACATATTTGGCGGTTTCGTGCAGGTTACGGGCGCGGGAATAGTAGCCTAATCCCTGCCATAGTTTAAGCACTTTTTCCTGGGAAGCATCAGCAAGATCAAAAACATTCGGAAAAGCCTCAGTAAAGCTCAAATAATACGGCAAACCTTGTTCCACCCGGGTTTGCTGCAGCATTATTTCACTAAGCCAGATATGATAAGGATCGGCAGTTGCCCGCCAGGGCAACTCGCGTTTATTGTTTAAATACCAATTAATCAGAATTTTAGAAAAATCCATATAAATTATTGTCGGGTTGCAATATTAAAAGTTTATTCCGTTATTATTTAATGAATTAGGCTTGAAATATTGGAGATTTAATTCTTATATTTGCGCCCTTGAAAATTTAGAAACCCCAATTTATAATATTAAATAGTACGAAAATGACGAAAGCAGATATCGTAGCAAACATTTCAGAAAAACTAGGAATGGAAAAAGGTGATGTTCAGGCTATTATTGAGACCTTCATGGATGAAGTTAAAACTTCACTGGAAAGTGGAGATAACGTATATTTAAGAGGATTTGGAAGCTTTGTAGTTAAAACAAGAGCTGAAAAAACCGGAAGAAATATTTCCAAGAACACTACCATTAAGATTCCAGCACACAACATCCCGGCATTTAAACCGGCAAAAATATTTGTTGAGGGCGTTAAGTCTAATGTTGAAGTAAAGTAAATGTTTGCAACTGTAGGCAAAAGAAAATAAATTATTAATTTAAAACGCACACTATGCCAAGTGGTAAAAAAAGAAAAAGACATAAGGTAGCTACGCACAAGCGTAAGAAAAGAAGAAGAGCTAACCGCCATAAGAAAAAGTAGTTTTCACACTACTTTTTTTATTTAAAAAGTTCATTGAAATCGAAATCCTATTTCCCGCCAATGGTGGGAGCTAAGATTTCTTCAGGAATAAAAACCCTGTGAGAAAATAATGTTTAATCCATCCCGATCACATCGGGACAAAAATCTAAAAGAGTGGACAAAGAATTAATTATCAGGTCCGAATCCTCTGCTGTAGATTTTGCCTTACTAAAAGATGGAAAACTTATTGAACTCAACAAGGAAGAAGACAGCAATAAATTTAATGTTGGCGATATATTTCTTGCCAAAATTAGAAAAGCTGTTCCCGGGCTTAATGCCGCATTTGTAAATGTAGGTTATGAAAAAGATGGTTTTTTACACTATCATGACCTCGGGCCTCAAATCTCTTCCCAGCTTAAGTTCATCAAACGTGTAAGCACAGGTAAATTAAAAGATTATTCACTTAAGAATTTTACTTTTGAAAAGGATATTGACAAGAACGGACAAATTACCGATGTTCTTAAGTCAAATCAATCGGTACTGGTTCAGGTTGTAAAAGAACCTATTTCTACCAAAGGCCCCAGGATAAGCTCAGAGCTTTCCATTCCGGGCCGCTATATAGTGCTGGTTCCTTTTTCCAATCGGGTTTCGGTTTCACAAAAGATCGAAAGCAAGGAAGAAAAGGACCGCCTAAAAAGACTGGTAAAAAGCATTAAACCCAAAGGATTTGGAGTTATTGTAAGAACCGTAGCCGAAGGCAAAAAAGTAGCAGAGCTGGACAAAGACCTTCAGAATTTAGTTGGTCGCTGGACAGCCATGTGTAAAAAACTGTATAAAGCACCACACCCCTCGAAGGTACTGGGAGAACTCAACAGAGCCTCTTCCCTGCTTCGGGATATCTTCAACGACACTTTTACTTCTATTATCGTAGACGATGAAACACTTTATACACAAATTAAAGATTATGTGGGCGAGATCGCCCCAAGTAAAGAAGCAATTGTAAAATTATATCAGTCGAATGTTCCAATCTTTGAAAAATACGGTATCGAAAGACAAATAAAAACTACGTTCGGGCGCACCGTTTCAATAAGTAAAGGCGCCTACCTGGTGATAGAACACACCGAAGCTATGCACGTTATAGACGTGAATAGCGGAAACCGTTCTAATAAATCAAGAAACCAGGAGGATACCGCATTGGAGGTGAATATGATAAGCGCCACCGAAATTGCCCGCCAGTTGCGACTTCGCGATATGGGAGGCATAATTGTGGTAGACTTTATCGATATGGGTAAAGCCGAAAATCGTAAAGCTCTTTACGATCACCTAAAAAATGAGATGAGCGACGACCGGGCAAAACACAAGATTTTGCCACCGAGTAAATTCGGATTGATACAAATTACAAGACAACGCGTACGGCCGGAAATGAATATTAAAACCCGCGAGGTAAACCCTAACGGAACTGGTGAAATTGAGGCACCAATACTTTTAATAAATAAAATAAAAACCGACCTGGAAAAGCTCTTAAAGAAAGATCAGAAAAAGATCACTTTGAGTGCGCACCCATTTATTGCAGCCTTTTTAACCAAAGGCTTTCCATCACCCCGCGCGCAGTGGTTTTTAGACCATAAGCGATGGGTTAAAATTTTACCAAGAGACGCTTACACGTACATGGAATATCATTTTCACGATAAAGAAGGAAATGAAATTCAACTTTAAGAGAAACGCCTTTCGTTAAATCGGAAGGCGTTTTTTTTATGGCGTTTTTTACAGTTAATAAAATTTTATCTGCCTTTGCTATCTTTGCCAAAATGGAATTCAACAAACCCCATAAATCATATACCGTCAAAGAAGCCACGATCAAACTTATGCAGTTTTGTGCCTACCGTGACCGTTCCCACAAAGAAGTTGAAGAAAAATTAAGGGAGATGAACATGATCCCTGCGGCGCAGGAACAGATCATCATTCAGCTGATGCAGGAAGATTTTTTAAATGAAGAACGCTTTGCCCGCAGCTTTGTACGCGGGAAATTCAGAATAAAAAAATGGGGAAGGATAAAAATCAAACAGGAACTCAAATTCAGGGAGATTTCTATTCCCATAATAAAACTGGCATTGACCGAAATAGAGGAGGAAACATACCTTAAAACGCTTGAAGAATTAGCGATTAAAAAACTAGATTTAGTTAAGGAGAAAAACTCTTTTAAGAAAAGGAAGAAAATAGCCGATTTCCTGCTTCAAAAAGGTTACGAAGCTAATCTTGTATACGATCAAGTGAATTCGTTAGTTAAATAGGCTTATTATGCTTCTCAGTACGTTTTATAGCCAGCTCGTTCTTGTAGTCTATCCACTTTTGACCTTTCCATTTGCGCATATAATTATCGAAATGGCGCATAAAGAGTAGGTTGTAAACCGCTTTTGAAAAGTTTGGGGCATTCCTGGGGAAAGCTCTCAGGCTCATTGAAAAACCGGGAGTAAGATAAGTCATCTGGTGCCAGTAGCCTTCTGGCATATAAAGGCATTCTCCGTGTTTTAATTCCGTAACGAAACCTTTTGCTTTAGCCAATGCCGGAAACTTTTTAAGATCAGGATCATGAAAGTCAATATCTTCTCTTGAAATCAGAGCGTGGGGCACTTTATACAGGTATTTTGTTTCTGAAGGCGGAAACAGGATACATTGTTTTTTTCCGTGGAAATGAAAATGAAGAATATTTGCAAAATCGATATCATAATGCATAAAGACTTTCGAATTTTCACCGCCAAAAAATAAAGTTGGTAACTTTTTAATAAACCGCAGGCCTATATCAGGAAATTTAAAATCCTGTTGAAGTGAAGGCACTTCCTTAAGCAAATGGTAGAGAAAAATACGATAACTGGTAGGACCGGAAGTTAACAGATCTATATATTCTGTCATCTTCATTCTCGTATGAGGCTCGTTAAATTTGAATTTTGAGGAGATAGGCCGATCGTCGTAAAGGGGGACAATTTTCTCGCCTGCAATTTCTTTTATGTATTGTAAATCCCATTTTTGGTAAGCCGGCCAGTCTTCCGCCAGATGTTCAATAACCACAGGTTTTTGGGGCTTCACATAATTCTCGAGAAATTCCCTTTTTGTAATACTGGCTACCCTTGGAATTTCGGTTAATTGCAGTTGATTTTTTGTCTTCATCGCTCCTCTTCTTCAATCAAATTCAGCGCTATTATGATTATACTCAAAAGTTATGGCATTGGTTATCTTATCCATTTTTACAGGAAGCTGCAAAGTTATAAAATATGCTGTGGAGGACCTCGTCCTAACAGGTTAAGTTAAGGAATGGTCGTAAAATTATAAGAAGAAAGTAAGGTATAAAACTTTATTTCACCAGATCATCCTCATCATCAGAATTTAAATGGCTGTGATCAATATTATCCCCAGGCGTATTATCGGTTTTACTTTTAAGTACATGGTCCTTTTTCTGGTATTTTCCCCTAAGATCATCCATCACGGATTTATCCCAGAGTTTAACCCCCATAAAATAGGAAGCCCTACCAATTAAATGTGCACTCACCGGGGCGGTAAGCAGTACGAAAAGAATAATTACGAGAGCTCTTGAAGTAGTAGAAAGATCATTAAAATAAATCGCTGCAGAAATCAGCAAAAGACCAACTCCCAGAGTTGCAGCCTTTGTAGTCACCGAGATTCTTAGGTAAGTATCCGGCATTCTTATCATTCCAATAGCAGCAAGAAGTACAAACAAGGCTCCCAAAGTTGTTAATATGACTATTATGATAGAACTCATTTCTTTCGGTTTCTTTTTTCAATATAATAGGAAAAGGCCACGGTACTTAAAAACGCAATAAGAGCAAGGATCATTGCAGTATCAATAAATGTAGATCTTCCATTTACGATACTGTAAACAGCTATAAGTCCGATCCCTGTTGTTATCAAAAGATCCAGGGCGATAATTTTATCCACAATGCTTGGGCCTTTAACAAACCTGTAAAATATCAGCAGGATAGAAAAAGCCAGAACAGGCAGAATGATATAATATAGATAGTCGTTTAATGTCATTTCTTAAAAATATCCAATAAGCGTTTTTCAAATCCGTTTTTAATCCCATGAATAAATTGGTCCCTATCATGTATGTACATGGCATGTACAAAAAGAACTTTTTTGTCATCAGACACATCCAGACTCAGTGTTCCGGGGGTTAGCGATATCATATTAGCAAGGAGAGTAATTCCTATATCTGATTGGATATCCAGGGGAACCATAACGATTCCGGGCTTCATTCTTAGTTTTGGTGTACTTACCTCGTAAGCCACTTGCAAATTAGCTTTAACAAGCTCATACAAAAAATAGAATACAAAACTTATCACTTTAGGGACCAGCGTAAAATAGGTGGATTCCTTTTTTTCCTTGCTAATTACCCAAAGAATGAAAAAGCTCAGTATAAATCCGAAGATATAATTGCCAAAGGCAAAATTCCCGGTTAGTGCAACCCAGATGACTGTTAGTAAAATATTTGCTACAAACCTGGTTTTCATTATTCGGAAATTTGAGTTTTATTCAGTACCGCGTCAATATACAACTGATTATCCATTAGTTCCTGGGCGACCCGGGATGATAATATCTGAATATTTTCAGCACCGAAACCAATATACAGAGAAACAATACTTAAAAAAACTATTGGAGCCACAAAGCCCATTTTTCGGGAGCCTCCCATTTTATGAAAGTAATCAAATTTAAACCTTTTAGGAATTTCCCCGGGATTTTTCCAGAATACCTCTGCCCAAAGCTTTGCAATTACCACAAGCGTTATAAAACTTGCAAAGATAATAGCTGCGAGGGCCCAGTAACTTTCGGTATTAAAACTTGCTGTTATAAGTGAGATTTTAGGCCAGAACCCAGAAAGCGGTGGAATTCCAACAAGGGAGAACAAAGGAATAAAGATTAGCAGACTTAGCTTTGGGTAATCGCTGTAAAATCCACCCAGGGCACGCATACTACTTGACCCCTTTATTCTATAAATAAGACCGCTTACCATGAAAAGATTGGTTTTTACAACTATATCATGAATAAGATAGAAAATTGTACCTGCAATGGCAACCTCGGTAAACATTCCTAATCCTAAGATCATATAACCTATATGACAAATTATGAGGTAAGAAAATACCTTTTTAATGTTATTCTGAATAAGTGCGCCCACAGCTCCACTAAACAGGGTTAAAATGGCTATAACAATCAGCAATTCATCGAGGAAAGCATCGCCAACAAAGATGAGCGTAAATACCCTAATGAGGGCATATACTCCAACTTTGGTAAGTAAGCCTCCAAAAATTGCTGAAACGGCTGTTGGCGGAGTATGATAAGAAGCCGGAAGCCAAAAATAGAGTGGAAAAACAGCTGCCTTAATTCCAAACCCAATTAAAAACAGCACCGCAGTGATCTGCACTAAGGCCCTGTTTTCAACTGCAGCGACCTTGTTGGCAAGATCGGCCATATTAAGACTGCCGGTTAACCCATACAGCACTGCAATTGCAGTAAGGAATATCATTGAAGCCAGGAAGTTAAGGGTAAAATATTTTACTGCTCCTTCCAACTGAGCCTTTTCCCCTCCCAGAGTGATCAATACAAAAGAACTTATAATAATTATCTCAAACCATACATACAGGTTGAAAATATCGCCAGTTAAAAATGCCCCATTTAAACCAAGTAGCAGAAAATGAAATATCGGAAAATACCCAAATTTAAGCCTGTCGGGAATCATTGATGAAGCAGAGAAAATCGAAACTGCAAGTCCCGCTATCGCGGTAAGCAAAACCAGTGTAATAGAAAGCGTATCGGCAACAAAAGTGATCCCAAACGGAGCTTCCCAGTTTCCGGCTTGTATTGTTTGTGTTCCGCTATTCCAGATATAACTAAAGACATAGATAGTCAGCCCAAGATGAAGGATACTCCCCAAAATACTTATAACCTTCTGTGCATTGATCCTGTACCAGAAAAACATCAAAACAATGGCTAACAGTAGCTGCAGCAATAATGGATATAGAATTAACTGTTGTGTCATGAATCTTCGTCGGTTGCGTTCATTTCGTCAAGGTCGTCGGTCTTTACCACTTTGTGAGCTCTTTTCACAAGTATAATAGCGAAAGACTGTAAACCAAAACTAATTACGATAGCTGTTAATATAAGGGCCTGCGGCACAGGATCGGCATAGGCTTCGAGAAAAACTTTTGATTCCTCAGGAATAATAGGTGGCGCTCCTTTTGTTATTCTCCCCAGAAGAAAGATCAGGAGATTGGCCCCATTACCAAGTAATATTATTCCAATAATAAGTTTAACCAAGCTACGACGTAGGATCATATAAATACCCGCAGCGTAAAGCACCCCTATTATTATTGCAAAAAGTATCTCCATAATCTAAGCCGATTCTGATATTGTAAATATTATTGTTAAGGTTACTCCAATTACTACAAGATAAACCCCAATATCAAAAAACAGGGCCGTTCCCACATTCCCTATTACCGGAAAAGGATCCGGGAACCAGAGTCCGGTCATAAATGGATCATCTAAACCAATCACGGGAGCTACCCCGCTAAGAAAAGCCAGGGCTAAACCTACAGGCATCAAAAAACCGGGATGTATTCTCAGGAGGTTTTTAGATTTATCGAGGCCGTTAGCAAAGGCATGTAAAACAAAAGCTATGGCAGCAATTAGGCCACCCACGAAACCACCTCCAGGTAGATAATGCCCCCGCAGCAAAATAAACACGGAAAACACCAGCAATACCGGTAAAAGGTAAGTTGAGGCGGTTTTTAATATTAATGTCTTCATTATCTTTTCTTTTAATTAGGCCTGTCTGAACTTTTTACACGCAATTTCAGCAAACCAAATACTCCTATTGCAGCTATGACCAGCACGGCGATCTCCATGAAGGTATCAGAACCTCTGAAATCCACCAGGATAACATTCACCACATTCTTTCCGTGTGCCAATATATAGGCATTTTTCGCATAGTAATCCCCAATTTCATTATTCACCGGTTCAGCTAAAACCTGTAATGCCAATACACTAATTAAACCCCCAAATGCAAGCGACAGTATCCCATCCCGAATCCTCATCTTATAATCAGTCAGTACAAGGTATTTTGGCAACCTGTAGAGAACCAATACAAAAAGTATAACTGTTAGAGTATCTATAGAAAACTGGGTCATGGCAAGATCAGGTGCACTGTAAAAAACAAAAAGTAAACAAATGGCAAGTCCTACCACTCCCATCGCTGCTACAGCACCTATACGCGATTTTGTAAATACCGTATAAAAAATCCCTGCTAAGAGAATTATTGTAACGGCCACATCATATGCAGTTATTTCAGTTAATTTTGCGTAATCTATTACCAGACTTGTATTCCCTATCAAAATATAACCTACCAGAATAACAAGAAAAAGAATAATAGTGGTCACATAATTCCGAAGATATCCGTTTTGGAAAACATTTGTCCAGAATTTCGAAAATACCCCAAAAAAGTATGTCAGTTTTTTGAGAATGCTTTCCGGGGAAACCGGTTCTAACTTACCGATTCGGTTTTCAAGTTTTTCTGAAGGCTTCAGAATAAAATATAGCAGGATCCCAACTGCAATAGTAATTATACTTAATATCAGAACCGTATTGACCCCGTGCCATAAAGCCAGGTGAATATCTGAAGCATCTTTCCCAAGGGCCGTAACCACAGGTTTCACAAGTGAAGATTCAATTAAAGCAGGAAATAATCCGAAGACGATTCCCAGAATTGCCAGTAACAACGGAGGCATCCACATCAACGGATCGGGCATTTTAACTTCAGTGAATTTTTCCGGTAGTTTCCCTGTAAAAGGTTTTATTCCGGCAACAAAACCGGCATACAGCAGTAAAATTTTTGTGAGCACGATGGCAGCAACAATAAGAACCACCAGTCCGGTTGAATGTGTACTGGCTTCGTAGGTGAGTTCTTTTCCAAGGAAACCGACACTCGGTGGAATTCCAGCACTGGAAATCGCAGCAAGGAAACCTGCTACGGCCACAGGCATCATAACTTTTCGCAATCCTGCCAGCACAGTTAAATTTCTCGTTCCCGCCTGAAGATCTATAACCCCGGTAACCAGGAATAAAGTAGCCTTATACAATGCGTGTACGATTATAAAAACAGCCGCCGCAAGGAATGCACCCTGACTTCCAAGTCCAATTAAGAATACTAATATACCAAGGGCCGAAATTGTGGAATAGGCAAGCACTCCTTTAAGATCGGTGCGAAATAAAGTATGAACCGCCGAGTAAAGCATCGTGATCGCTCCAACGACAATAAGGGTAGTATTCCAGAAATTGGTGTCTCCTAAAACCGGCGTAAAACGCATGAGCAAATACACCCCGGCCTTTACCATGGTGGCCGAGTGTAAATATGTAGACACCGGCGTAGGTGCTTTCATCGCGCCCGGCAACCAGAAATGAAACGGGAATTGCGCCGATTTTGTAAAGGCAGCCCCAAAAATAAAGATCACGGCTAAAATATAAAACTCATGCCCTGCTAGAGCCTCCTTCATACTGAGCATTTCAGCAATGCTGTAGGTGCCTGTCATGCTTCCAAGCAGCAATGCCCCCGCCAATAGCGAAAAGCCTCCGAAACCTGTAATTCCAAGGGCGGTTAGTGCCGATTTTCTTGAAGCTTCACTGGTGTTATTAAACCCGATAAGGAAAAAAGAACTTATACTGGTAAGCTCCCAGAATACAAACATAGAAATAATGTTGTCTGAAAGCACTAAACCTAACATCGCTCCCATAAAAACGCTCAAATAGGCGTAAAAGCGATCCAGGTATTGATGATTTTTTAAATAGGTAGAAGTATATACATACACCAGAAAACCTATCCCTGTTATCATTAATGAGAACAAAAGCGAAAGGCCATCTAAACTAAACCCGAGATTTACTCCAAAAGAAGGAACCCATTCATAGGTTCGGCTCACAACCTCTCCAGAGGCTATTCTAGGGATAAATGATGCAAAATAAATAAAAAGGGATAAGGGGACAAGCGCAGAAACAACAGCCAATTTACCTTTAAAAAACTTCCCTGCAAAAACAAGGAATAAAGCAAATAAAAACCCTAAAAGTATAGCTGTTAGCATATTTTTCTTTCAAATTCCGTTCTCAGCAAATATAGCAGATATTATTTAAGTTTAATAAGGAAACCGGGGCATAAACTGCGGTTTTAAAGGCTTCTGAATTTAGATAATCATAAAAAAGCAAAAATTCAGCTACTTTCTTAAATTACTGAAAATTCATTATTGCTAAAGTACCGTCTGAACTAAGCAAAAAAAAGCCGAAGGAACACCTTCGGCTTTTTGCTTTTTTATTCAGAAACTAAAACCTAATCTGCGAGGATTATCGCTTTGTTATCTTTCATTTCTAAAACCCCACCCTGAATCGGGTAATAAAGAACCTTTTCACCTTCTTTCCTAAAATCAGAAGAAAGATCTTCTAAAAAATCCCTGCTTACATTGGTAAGGCTGATCTTCACTTCACCTTCGGTTAAAGTAGAAACGATGGGCGCGTGATCATTAAGCATCTGGAATTCACCATTTGCTCCCGGCACTTTTACTGCATCAACTTCAGCCTGGAAAACTACCGCTTCGGGGGTTACGATTTCTAATTGCATAGTTATCTAATGTTTTGAACTTCCGCTGTTGCGGAAAGGCTTTTAGTCTTCTTCAGCAAGCATTTTCTCTCCGGCCTCGATAGCTTCTTCTATAGAACCTTTAAGGTTGAAAGCTGCTTCCGGCAAGTGATCTAATTCCCCATCCATGATCATATTAAACCCTTTAATCGTTTCTTTAATATCAACAAGCACTCCTTTAAGTCCGGTAAACTGCTCGGCTACATGGAAAGGCTGAGAAAGGAAACGCTGTACACGTCTTGCACGTGATACCGCAAGTTTATCTTCTTCAGAAAGTTCTTCCATACCCAGAATCGCGATAATATCCTGCAATTCTTTGTAGTGTTGTAGCAGCTCTTTTACTCGCTGTGCACAGTTGTAATGATCGTCCCCTAAAATTTCCGGGGTAAGGATTCTTGAAGTTGAATCAAGAGGATCTACCGCTGGGTAAATACCAAGCTCGGCGATCTTACGAGACAATACTGTTGTTGCATCCAGGTGGGCAAATGTTGTTGCCGGCGCCGGGTCGGTAAGGTCATCGGCAGGTACGTAAACAGCCTGTACCGAAGTAATCGATCCGTTTTTAGTAGAAGTAATACGCTCTTGCATTGCACCCATTTCGGTAGCAAGTGTTGGCTGGTATCCTACCGCTGAAGGCATACGTCCAAGAAGTGCAGACACCTCTGAACCGGCCTGGGTAAAACGGAAAATGTTATCTACGAAGAAAAGTACATCTTTCCCTTGTCCTTCTCCGGCTCCATCACGGAAGTATTCTGCAATGGTAAGACCAGAAAGGGCAACACGCGCACGTGCTCCCGGTGGCTCATTCATCTGTCCGAATACGAAGGTAGCTTTAGACTCACGCATCACGCTTTTATCTACCTTTTTAAGGTCCCAACCACCTTCTTCCATAGAATGCATGAAGTCGTCACCATATTTTATAATACCAGATTCAAGCATTTCCCTAAGAAGGTCATTTCCTTCACGGGTACGCTCTCCAACTCCGGCGAAAACCGAAAGACCACCGTGGCCTTTGGCAATATTGTTAATCAATTCCTGAATAAGTACTGTTTTACCTACCCCGGCACCACCAAAAAGACCAATTTTACCACCCTTAGCATAAGGCTCAATAAGGTCGATCACTTTAATACCGGTAAATAAAACTTCAGTAGAAACAGATAAGTCCTCAAATTTTGGAGCATCCCGGTGAATTGGCAGACCATCTTTTCCGGCTTTAGGCAAGTTTCCAAGACCATCGATAGCATCTCCTACCACATTGAATAATCTTCCGTATACATCGCCACCAACAGGCATTTGGATTGGAGCACCGGTAGCAACTACCTCAACTCCACGGCTCAAACCATCGGTAGAATCCATAGAAACCGTTCTTACAGTCTCTTCACCAATGTGAGATTGAACTTCCAATACCAATAGGGAACCGTCTTTTCTTGTAATTTCCAAAGAGTCGTAGATCTTTGGTAATTCAGTATTTTCTGAGTCGAACACAACGTCAACTACAGGACCAATAATCTGGGCAACTTTACCTGTTACTTTAGACATTATCTAATTCTTTAATGTTTAGTATTTAAAAAATCTTAAAAACACCGGCGGGAAAATTATATTATTCAAAATTCCAAACAGGTTGTTTTCAGGCTGCAAAGATAGTTTTTTCTTGATAAATTCATACCCCTGTCTAAATAACTTTTCTTCCCATAAACATATAGCCGCAAAACCCAGATTATTATTAATTTCTGCGGAAAGGAGGACAGAAAAAAAGCCCTTCAAAATCTAGTCTGAAAGGCTTTTTTTAAAATATTTTATACTGAATTATCTATTCAACTGTCACCGATTTAGCAAGATTCCTCGGCTGATCTACATTTTTGCCAAGCATTACTGCAATATGATACGATAACAACTGAAGCGGAATAGTAGTCAATAACGGAGTTAAAAGTTCCATAGTTTCCGGCACTTCAATTACGTGATCTGCGAGGTCCCTAACTTCTTCATCTCCTTTGGTAACAACCGCGATGATCTTTCCGCTTCTGGATTTGATCTCCTGAATATTGCTCACCACTTTCTCATAATGTCCTTTTTTGGTAGCGATAACAATAACCGGCATGTGCTCATCAATAAGTGCGATAGGACCGTGCTTCATTTCGGCAGCAGGATAACCCTCTGCGTGTATGTAAGAAATTTCTTTTAATTTTAAAGCACCTTCCAAAGCTACAGGGAAATTAAAGCCTCTCCCTAAATAAAGACAGTTTCTGGCGTCTTTATAAATATCGGCAACAATCTTAATATGTTCATTAGATTCAAGAGCCTGTTCTACCTTTCCGGGAATACGTTCCATCTCCTGAAGATGAAGCATAAAATCTGAATTTGAGATAGTTCCTTTGTGCTTAGCCAGCTTCAAAGCCATCAAGGTCAATACCGTAATTTGAGTAGTAAAGGCTTTGGTAGAAGCTACACCAATCTCAGGCCCTGCGTGGGTATATGCTCCGGCATGCGTTTCACGTGAAATAGAAGAACCTACCACATTACACACTCCAAAAACAAAAGCACCTTTCTCTTTGGCCAGTTTGATCGCAGCCATAGTATCTGCGGTTTCCCCACTCTGTGAAATTGCGATCACTACATCATTTTCTGAGATGATCGGGTTACGATATCGGAATTCAGAAGCATATTCCACCTCAACAGGTATACGCGCAAGATCTTCAAAAACATATTCTGCAACTAACCCGGCATGCCAGGAGGTTCCACAGGCTACAATTATAATTCTTTTAGCATTCGAGATTCGCTCAATATTGTCATCAACACCGGCCATTCTAATGATGCCCTTATCAGCAAGCATTCTTCCGCGGAAGGTATCACTTATTGCGCTAGGCTGCTCATAGATCTCCTTCAGCATAAAGTGTTCATAACCACCTTTTTCAATTTGCTCAAGGTTTAACTGAAGCTCCTGAACATAAGGATCCACAAGAGAATCATCCTGAATTTTTCTAACTTTTACACCTTTATCTCTTCGTACAACGGCCATTTCACCATCTTCAAGATAAATAGCATTGCTGGTATATTCAATAAAGGGTGAGGCATCTGAAGCGATAAAAAATTCATCTTCCCCAACTCCAATTGCAAGTGGACTACCCAAGCGGGCAACAACTATTTCATTGGGCTTTCTTTTATCAAAAACGGCTATGGCATAAGCACCGATAGTCTGGTTAAGTGCGATTTGCACAGCTTTTCCTAATTTAACGCCTTCTTTTGTAGCTACATCTTCAATAAGGTTCACAAGAACCTCGGTATCTGTGTCACTTTCAAAAGTATATCCACGGGTTTTTAGTTCTTTCTTTAGGGCATCATAATTTTCGATGATCCCGTTGTGAATTATAACAAGATTTCCTGAATTTGAGTAATGCGGGTGAGAATTCACATCGTTTGGCACTCCATGCGTAGCCCAGCGGGTATGCCCAATTCCAACGTTTCCGTTAGTGGAGATAGAATTTTCAAGTTTTTCTTTTAGATCTGCAACTTTTCCTTTGGTTTTACAAAGTTTAAGTTCTTCTCCATCATATAAGGCGATCCCGGCACTATCGTAACCGCGATATTCCAGTCTCTGGAGTCCTTTAAGCACTACAGGATAAGCATCCCTATGCCCAATATAACCTACAATTCCGCACATAATGTTAGTTATTGGTAGTTAAGTTAATAGTTTTTTTATTCTGTGGTTCGAGTATAAAAAATCCGAAGTTTAGGCTCCTTTTCCTCATCCTGGGCAGCACTTCCATAAAGCACCGTACCTTCAGGTGCCAATACAGACATAGCGGGAACCCGTGTTACTTCCCCGCTTTCTCTCACAGCAGAGTTAGCGGTTTGATTTATATTTTGTGTTATCACCAACCCAAGTTTCACGTTTTCCCCATCATTACTAAGGATTTCATTTACATGCTGGGTAAGGTTCAAGGTGTATTTTATTCCATTTTCATTTTCATCGCGTTCCAGAGGTGTTGAAAAAGTCTTCATAGATTCTGAAGGCATTTCCGGATTTACGTCCCCAATGTAATTCTGAGCAAAACTATAATCGGCAAGAACACGATTGTTGTCCATGTCGTAAATATACAGTCTGTCAGGTTCCTGGGCACCAGCCATAAAATCCTGGTTCACATAAAACTGAAGATTGACTTCATTGATAAGCCAATTATTATCTTTAAGATCTTCCAATTCGGTTTCGTCTTCAAAGAGCTCGATTATCGCCATGCTTCCTTCTCCGCCTTTCAGAAATAGATTTTCATCACCATTTTCAGAATCAGCACCTGTAATAGCTTGAAGAACATCGGCAGGAAACTCTCCTTCAAAGGTATTCATCGCATTACTGCCAAAATTCAATTTATACGCTCTTCCTCTTTCTATAGTTTCAGGGTTTCCATCATCATCGGTTTCTTCCGCTTCATAGGTATAATGAAGGCTTACATCTCCCTCGTCGAGATCAAAAAGCATCAGACTTCCCTCTTCATTATTAGCCTCGGCTTTCAGGAAAAGTCCGCGGAAATAATCTCTGAAATTATTATTGTTACTTAATTCTGAAGCTCCCTGCTTATCTATTATTTTCTGCTGAAAATAATCTACCGGAAGTTTTATCCTTAACGCAGGGCCGGTGGTAGTGGTGTCTGCCTCTCCAACCTCATCATATCCAAAGTTTACAATAGCATCTGATGAAGGCTGAAAATTATCGTTTTCATAAAGTACCTCTCCTACAAGATTTTGCTCGATAAGATCTTGTTGATCTGAATAATATTTTTGTCGGCTCTGGAAATCAGCATCAGGATCAAAATCAGCTAAAAAATAACGTGATTCCTGCACTGAAAGCTTAAAGCTACCGTCTCCGTAGATGGAATCCAGGATATATTGAATATTACCCTCATCATCGCTATCATCCTCAGTACTATAAAAAGGGATGGTAAGCACTACGCTATCCAGCTGGGCATTGGCCCCAAAATCAGGATTGGTATTTGTTAGCGAAAGTTGAGTAAAAATACTCGAGGTGGTTTTCCCGTAAACCGGATCATTATAGACCCCAAGTAAGTAATCTGAAAGGTTGTTTGTTTGAACCGAATTTAGTTTGTTACTGTAAGTTTTCACTTCCAGCTCCTGTAATTCAACATCGGCAGGATTTTCAATAATTTCTCCTCCTACAGTACTAAACTCATCATCACATGCTACTAAAACAAAACCTGCAGCCACAAGCGCCACAATTTTGCTTGTCAATCTTTTAAAATTCATTCGGTATTTTTTCTATTGAGATAAAAGTTTTTCAGTATAAAAATCCTGATAAGCCTGGCTAAACTCCTCCCGATTCTTATAAGGGAGAACAGGTTTTTTGAGTTTGCTTATATAATCGGTCAACTCGGCAGGTATTTCTTCGCTGCCCTGGATTAAAGCATCAGAATTATCGGCAGCTGTTTTCATTAAGTTTACATAAGTAGGATTTTTAAGATGTTTTACGTCTTGATTTTCCATACCATCAAACAATACTTTTTCCTGCATGTCTTCACTTAACGCGCCATCGAAACTTTGATTGTATATAGAGGTCACAATTTTTGCGCCGCTAAACAAAGGTTCATTTCCATAGTAACGCCTTAAGTAAAGTGGCAATAAAGATGCCAGCCAGCCATGCACGTGTATTACATCGGGAGACCAGTTTAATTTCTTAACGGTCTCAATTACACCTTTGGCAAAAAAGATCGCGCGCTCATCATTATCATCGAAAAGATTTCCCTCCTCATCGGTAAGAGTAGCTTTTCGTTTAAAATAATCTTCATTGTCTATAAAATAAACCTGCATCCTCTCTTTTGGTATCGAGGCCACTTTAATGATTAGCGGCATATCCAGATCGTTGATCACCAGGTTCATTCCCGAAAGTCTTATTACTTCATGTAGCTGGTGCCTGCGTTCATTGATATTACCAAACCTGGGCATAAATATTCTAATTTGTCCCCCAAGGTTATTTACCATTTTTGCGGCTTCAAAAGACGTGGATGATATTTCGGTTTCAGGTAGGTAAGGTATAACTTCAGACGAGACGTACAATATCCTCTTATCTTTCATAAATTCATTGCTTTAATTGCAGTTGCGAATAAAAAACACGCAAAATTACAAAATTTTATGCAGATTGCCCTTAATATATTAAGTTTGCACGCTGTTAATTTTTTAATAATATGCAGATTTTTAAGGAAAAAGAAGCTCTTCAAACGGCTGTAAGTAAGCTTAAATCGGAAGGCAAAACCCTGGGATTAGTCCCTACTATGGGCGCGCTTCACGAAGGGCATTTATCTTTGGTGACAAACGCTGAAAAGATCTGCGACCAGGTGGTGGTAAGCATCTTTGTAAATCCCACGCAATTCAATAACCCTCAGGATCTTGAGAAGTATCCACGAGGCCTTCAGAAAGATCTAGACCTGTTGGAAACCGTTGATCCTGATGTATGGGTTTTTGCACCCATGGCAAGCGAACTATACGGAGAAAAGGTTGTTTCTGAAAAATTCGAATTTGGCAACCTTGCAGAAGTCATGGAAGGGAAATTCCGGGCAGGACATTTTGATGGGGTTGGCACCGTGGTAAAAATGCTTTTTGAGATCATAAAACCTCATAAAGCCTTCTTCGGCCAAAAAGATTTTCAACAATTACAGATCATCCGAAAATTAACCGAAGACCAGAAACTCCCGGTAGAAGTAATTGGCTGCCCAATTTTAAGAGAACCTAACGGATTGGCCCGTAGTTCCAGAAACGAACTTTTAAATCCCAACCAAAGGGAAAGCGCCTCCTTTATACACGAAACCCTACTGAAATCCAGGGATCTATTTGGCACAAAAAGTGTTAATTACATCACCGATTGGGTAAACGCTCAGTTTAAAGATCATCCTGTTTTAAAACTGGAATATTTTGAAATTGCCGAAGCAGATACCCTGAAAAAAATAAACAAAAAAAGAGAAGGTCAGAATTACCGCGCTTTTATCGCGGCCTATGCCGGGGAAGTTCGCTTGATTGATAATTTGGCCCTAAATTAATTTGAAATGCAGGTACACGTAGTAAAATCTAAAATTCATCGCGTAAAAGTGACGGGAGCCGATCTTAATTATATTGGCAGCATTACCATAGATGAAGATCTCATGGACGCCGCTAACATTATAGAGGGTGAGAAAGTTCAGATCGTGAATAATAATAACGGGGAACGCCTTGAAACCTATGTTATTCCAGGACCCCGAAACACAGGTGAGATAACCCTTAATGGCGCCGCAGCAAGAAAAGTGGCTAAAGGAGATGTGCTAATTCTCATCGCCTATGCCATTATGGAATTTGAAGAAGCCAAATCATTCAAACCATCTCTGGTTTTTCCTGATGAAGAAACCAACTTGTTGAGCTAATTTTTTGAACAGAAAAACCGCCAAAATACTAAAGATCATCCTCCCGCTATTGCTCGGGTTTATTTTCATTTGGTATTCCCTTCAAACAGCAACTCCAGAAGAACGCAGAGAGCTGTTAGATAATATAGTTAATGCCAATCCTCTCTGGCTCATTCTTTCTTTATTTTTCGGAGTCCTTTCACACCTATCCAGGGCTTACAGATGGCAATATATGCTGGAACCCATGGGCTACAAACCTAGATTTGCTAATTCCTTTATGGCAGTAATGGCAGGATATCTGGCCAATTTTGGGATTCCTCGATCAGGAGAGGTTTTGAGAGCTGCCACGCTCTCCAGCTATGAGAAAATACCTTTTGAAAAGGCTTTCGGTACTATCATTTCTGAAAGAATTGCCGATGTAGTGGTTATGCTTGCAATTATGGGTTTCACTCTTCTTCTCCAGACCGAACACCTACTCACTTATTTCAAAAATCACCAAATAAATCCGCTAACCACTGCCCTGATTCTGATTTTGTTTATACTGGCGGCTATAGCAGGTCTCTGGTTGATCAAACGATCTAATCTCCCTTTTCTGAAAAAGATAAGAAAAATGGCTCAAGGTCTTGTTGAAGGAATGCGTAGCATTTTAAGAATGAAACAAAAGTGGGCTTTCCTTTTCCATACCCTGTTTATCTGGCTCATGTACATCTTGATGTTTTACGTGATTAGCTTCTCAATTCCTGAGATGGTACCGCCAGGTGCAGGAATGATGCTGGCAGCTTTTGTAGTTGGTTCTCTGGCAATTTCAGCAACCAACGGCGGAATTGGAGTTTATCCGGTAGCTATTGGGGCAATTCTGGTGCTTTTCGGAATAAGCAAACAATCTGGTGAAGCTTTTGGCTGGCTCACATGGGGCACACAAACCCTGTTAGTTCTCGTTTTAGGCGCTCTCTCCTTCATTCTACTTCCCGTTTTTAACCGTAAGAATAATTGATTATCTTGGGCTGTTGTAACCATTTTAACACCTATGATGAAAAAATTACTCTTAATGGTAGCTTTTCTTGCTCCAATTTTTGCATTTTCACAAACACTTTACGAAACAATTAACTCTGAAAAACTCGGAGAAGAAAGACAGTTAAAAATTCAGCTACCGCGCAATTATGACGCAAATACTGAAAAGTCTTATCCGGTAATGATCGTTTTGGACGGTGACTACCTCTTTGAACCTATTGCCGGAAATGTAGATTTTTACTCCTATTGGGAAGATGCTCCTGAAATGATCGTTGTTGGAATAAATCAGGATGGTAGTCGTGAAAATGACGCCGCATACGACGAGCAGAATTTTCTGCCAATCGGCGATGGTGCAGCCTTTTTCGAATTTCTCGGAATGGAATTGATGCAACATTTGGATAACAAATTTCGCACGACCGATTTCAGAGTGATAGTGGGTCATGATTTTACTTCAAATTTTATCAACTATTATCTTTTTAAGACTGATCCACTTTTTGATGGTTATATTAACCTTAGCCCAGATCTCGCTCCACAAATGACAGAAAGGATAGTTAATTCCCTTGCGGAATCTGAGACGAAAAAATGGTATTACCTGGCCACCGGCAGCGATGATATTGCTCAATTAAAAGAGAAAATACTGTCTTTTGATAATGAGCTTCAGGGTATAGACAACAAAATGGTTGAATACCATTTCGACAATTTTGAGAACACTAACCATTATTCTTTGGTGGGTAAAGCTATTCCTTCAGCATTATCAAGTATGTTCAAGGTTTACAGTCCTATTTCGGCAAAAGAATATAACGAGATCTTGTTGCAGACCTCAATTTCACCGGTTGAATTTTTATCAGAAAAATATGAATCGATTAATGAGCTGTTCCATGTGAAAAAGAAAATCCGGTTGAATGATTTTATGGCGGTTTACAATGCCATAGAGAAAACCCGCCGTTGGGATGATTACCAGGAATTAAGTAAACTGGCTCAGGATCATTACCCCGGCACAATGTTGGCTACCTATTTTGAAGCTCGCTATGAAGAGGAAACCGGAAATCCCAAAAAGGCGATGCGAACCTACCAAAAAGCATACGGGCAAGAGAAGATCGCCTTCCTGGACACCGATTTTATGCTAGCCAAAGCCGATGCGATTAAAAAAGATTTCGGTTATTAGCATAAAAATTCAGGAGCTGAAATGGCCAAGGTTAAGACTACTTTTTACTGCCAGAATTGTGGCAGCCAATATTCTAAATGGCAGGGAAAATGCTCTGCTTGCGGGGAATGGAATACTATAGTTGAAGAACTGGTACAGAAACCCGACCCCAAGGACTGGAAAACCCCTGCTTCTAAAGATAACAAAAGGACTAATCGGCCGCTTAAAATTGCCGAGATCGAGACCTCCCCCGAAAACCGCTGGAAGACTTCCAATACAGAGTTAGACAGGGTTTTAGGAGGTGGACTTGTGCCCGGTTCACTTACTTTGTTGGGCGGCGAACCAGGAATAGGCAAAAGTACCTTACTCCTACAAATCTCGCTTCAGCTAATTTATAAGGTGCTATATGTTTCCGGTGAGGAAAGCCAGCAGCAGATAAAAATGCGGGCTGAACGAATCAATCCCAATCCGGCGAACTGCTATATCTTAACAGAAACCAAAACTCAGAACATCTTTCGGCATATAGAAAGCATAGATCCGCAGGTAGTGATCATAGATTCCATTCAAACTCTTCATAGCGATTATATAGAAAGTTCTCCTGGCAGTATTTCCCAGATACGTGAATGCACCGCCGAACTTATAAAATTCGCCAAAGAAACCGACACCCCCGTAATTCTTATTGGTCATATTACTAAGGAAGGCAGTATCGCAGGACCAAAAGTTCTGGAGCACATGGTTGACACCGTTTTACAATTTGAAGGTGATAGAAATCACGTGTACCGGATTCTTCGCGCTCACAAAAACCGCTTTGGTTCTACCCATGAACTGGGGATTTACGAGATGCAGGGGAGCGGTTTGCGAGAAGTTTCAAACCCATCTGAAATTCTTATTTCTAAAAACGACGAAGACCTCAGCGGAACCGCTATTGCAGCTACCCTGGAAGGAATGCGTCCGTTGATGATTGAAATTCAGGCTTTGGTTAGCACTGCGGTTTATGGCACACCTCAACGCTCAGCCACAGGTTATAATGCAAAACGCCTGAATATGCTGCTTGCAGTTTTGGAGAAACGTGCCGGGTTCCGCCTGGGGGCAAAAGACGTTTTTTTAAATGTCACCGGGGGAATTAGTGTAGATGATCCCGCAATCGATCTGGCGGTTGTTGCAGCTATTCTCTCTTCCAATGAAGATATTGCCGTAGAAAAAGACATTTGCTTTGCGGCTGAAGTTGGTCTCGCAGGAGAAATAAGGCCTGTAACCCGGGTTGAACAGCGTATTATGGAAGCCGAAAAACTAGGTTTCGCAAAAATTATGGTCTCCAAACAAAGTAAGATCCCTAAAAATAATTTTACAATAGAAATTATTAAAGTTGCTAAAATTGAAGATGTTGTGACCCATCTCTTCGGTTAACAGTGGCATAGTTCCTGCTCTAATGTGGACGACTATGAAAAAGACGCTGCAGATAAAATTACTTTTAATTAGCCTTGTTTTACTAACCGCCGCCTGTTCCCAGATAAACAAGGCCTCCGATTTTATCACGAATCCCACCGCAAAGGAGAAATACCAGCGGGATTTCGATATTTCTGATGAGTTATATAAGCTTTGGCAATCCAGGGTTGATCTTGCCCTTATAGATAGCGTGAGTATTGAGCTTCCTTATGCCGAAGCGGGGAAATTTTCACCCCGAAGTTTCCAGATCTATTCCTATGAAATAGAACTTCAACCGGGAGAAATTCTCTCATTTGAGGCAGAAACAGATTCCGTGAAAAACCTCGTTTTTATTGAACTTTATCAGAAAAAGGGAGATTCCACTTCAGTTTTCGAAAAAGTTGAAACTGCAGACTTTCAGAAGAAGAAATTTTGTTTTGAACCTGAAGAGGCGGGAAATTACAAATTGGTAATTCAGCCCGAAATTGAGGCCAACACCCCATTTTTATTTAAAATTCAGAAGAGACCGGCTTATATTTTCCCGGTTTTGGCTGGCATGAATAATTCCATTCAAAGCTACTGGGGTGCAACCCGGGATGGAGGAGCCAGAAGCCATGAAGGAATAGATATTTTCGCTAAACGCGGTACCCCGGTAGTAGCAGCAACAGATGGCCGTATTACTTATACAGGCGAAAAAGGTTTGGGCGGTAAGCAGGTGTGGCTACGCGACAATAAAAGAAATCAATCTTTGTATTACGCACATTTAGACAGTATTCATCCAATTTCGGGAAAAGTAAAGATGGGTGACACCCTTGGTTATGTAGGAAACACTGGAAATGCACGTACCACGCCTCCTCATTTACATTTTGGAATTTATAAAAGTTATCGCGGTGCAATAGACCCCTTAAAATTTGTATTTCAAACCCCAAATCTTGAGCTCGAAAATTCCATCGGAGAAATTCATCCTGAAAAACTTCTGGTCACTTCTTCAAGGGCTAATTTGAGAAACCGTCCGGAAACAGGAAATTCCATAGTCCTGAAAACCCTCACCGCAAATGACACCTTAAATTTCCTGGGAAAAGTAAGGGATTGGTATCACGTTAGGACTTTCGAAGACAAAGCAGTGTATATTCATCAGAGCCTGGTTAGCCCAATCTAAGGAGCGGGATTCGGAATTCTTTCGTGAACAGCATTTATCTCTTCAATTATTTCAGGGGAAAGCTCCAGATCAATACTGCCGATGTTTTCAGCAAGTTGATCCAGATTGGTCGCGCCAATAATATTACTGGTTACAAAAGGCTGCTGATTTATAAAAGCGAGTGACATTTGTGCAAAACTCAGCCCGTGCTTTTTAGCAATTTCGCTGTATTCCCGCGTGGCTTCCATCGCCTGTTCTCCTGAATATCTTTTATACTGCGGAAAGAGATCGAGCCTGCTATTATTCTTTATACCGTTCAAATGTTTTCCGGTTAACACTCCCATCCCAAGAGGAGAATAAGGCAGATACCCCACCTTTTCACGGTGCAGAACTTCGGTCAATCCAATCTCATCCTTTCGGTTTAAAAGGTTATACGGATTCTGGACCGTAAGAACCCTTGGCAGATCTTTTTTGCTTTCCTCAAGAAAACGCATCAGGCCGTATGGAGTTTCATTGGAAAGACCAATGTATTTTATCTTCCCCTTCTTAACGAAATACTGAAGATTAGAAAGCACTTGCTCAAAATTTTCCTCCCAGGCTTCATCCTTGTTTACTGTAAAGCCCCTTTTCCCGAAGAAGTTAGTTTGCCTTTCAGGCCAGTGCAATTGATAAATATCAATCACCTCGGTTTGCAGACGTTTTAAGCTTTTATCGAGTGCATCTTCCAGCGATTCTTTAGAATAATCAAGTTTCTCACGAATATGAGCAACCTGCTCACCCGGGCCTGCAATTTTGGAGGCCAAAACAATCTCATCTCTTCTTTTGGTTTTATTAAGCCAGCTCCCGATTATCTCTTCGGTTCTTCCCTGAGTTTCGGGGCGAGCAGGAACAGAATACATTTCGGCTGTATCAAGGAAATTTACTCCTTTATCCAGTGCAAAATCGATTTGCTCGTGGCCTTCGGCTTCGGTATTTTGTTCTCCCCAGGTCATGGTACCCAGGCATATTTTACTAACTTTTATATCGGTATTCGGTAGGTTGGTGTATTTCATATTTTTTGATTCCAGAGGATAATCCTTATTCCTCTTCGTTTAGCAATTTGGTTACCTCATCAAGTTTTGGAGTAAGAATAACTTCAATTCTTCTGTTTTTGGATCTCCCTTCGGCGGTATCATTTGTAGCAACCGGGGCATGTTCACCACGCCCGGCAGCGGTTAGGTTTTGAGGTTCTATATTGCTATTCTCCCGAAGAATTTGAACAATGGAAGTTGCTCTCTTGGTTGAAAGATCCCAATTATCTTTTAAAGCTCCGCTTCCGCCGTATGGAACATCATCGGTATGACCTTCTATGAGCACAGCAATATCGGGGTTTTGAGCTAAAACCTGTCCTAATTGCTGTACCGCTTGTCTTCCTTCGGCATTTACCGCCCAGCTTCCCGAGCTGAACAATAATTTATTTTCCATAGAGACATATACTTTTCCATCGCGTTGCTCTACGCTTAAACCTTTACCTTCAAAATTGGTAAGTGCTTTGGAGATAGCCTCCTTAAGCGCGTTCATTTTTGCATCTTTAGCGGCGATAAGGCTTTCCAACTCATCAATTCTTCTCGATCTGGATTCCAGATCCCGCTGCAGTTTGGCCAGACGTGTCTGCTCTTGAGTTAAAGCATTTTCTTTCTCTTCCAGCTCTGCCAGAAGTTGACGATTCTGGCGGGAATTATCTGCTATGGCCGCTGAACTGTTTTCTTCCAGAGCATCATAAGAATTCTTAAGGGTTTCGTAGTTTCTCCTGGTACTTTCCAGCTCATCCCTTAATTCATTTCTTTCGGCAATTAATTCAGCATACTTTTCCTTTAATTCTGAAAAATCTTCATCTAAATCTTTGTATTTATCGAGATCGGTTTTAAGGTTTCTGTTTTCTCTTTTAAGATCGGCGTGTTTGCTTTCAAGGTCATTGTACACTTTTGAGGATACACATGATCCTAACGAAAAAACCAAAATCAGCAATAAAGCTATTTTTTTCATAATTAATTTTTTTCAGGATTATTTCAGCTCCAGCAATACGGGGCAATGGTCGCTGTGATACGCTTCCGGTAATATAACGGCTCGTTTTAATTTATCTTGTAGTGGTTCTGCCACTAAATTATAATCTATTCTCCAGCCTTTGTTATTGGCGCGGGCATTGGCGCGATAGCTCCACCAGGAATATTGGTCAGGTTCTTCATTAAAATACCGAAAAGAGTCAATAAAGCCGCTTTTCATAAAATTATCCAGCCACTCGCGCTCCACAGGTAAAAATCCGGAAACATTCTTCAAACGAACAGGATCATGAATATCAATAGGCTGATGACAAATATTATAATCTCCGCAGATAACCAAATTTGGAACTTCCAGTTTAAGATTATCTATATATCGCTGAAAATCGTCCATATACTGAAGTTTGTGTTCCAGACGATTGATATTTGTTCCTGAAGGCAAATAAAGGCTCATAACAGAAAAATTCTGAAAATCCACTCTAATGTTACGACCTTCAAAATCCATGTAGTCTATCCCCGTACCGAATTCTACATTTTCAGGTTCGGTTTTACTTAGGATAGCCACGCCGCTGTAGCCTTTTTTTTGTGCAGGATACCAGTAATGATATTGATAACCGGCTTCTTCAAAATCTTCCAGGTTAAGTTGTTCAGGATGGGCCTTTATTTCCTGGAGGCAGACCACATCTGGATCTACCTGCTGTACCCAATCTAAAAATCCTTTTCTAAGTGCTGCTCTTATTCCGTTTACGTTATAGGAAATGATCTTCATTTAATCTGTTTTGCTCAAAAATAAGGCTTCCGGGAAAAACCACAAGTCCCGGAATTCAATTAAAAAAATAATGTTATTTGGAAATTTTATGAAGGTAGAAACTCATTATTTTACGATGATTCTTTTAACCCTTCCCACTTCCCGTGTACCCACCCGCACCAGGTAAACTCCTCTGGCGGCATAGCTCATATCAAATTCATAAACATAGGCGTTGCCATCGCTCATTATTTGATTTTCTATCATTTGTTGGCCAAGGATATTGTATACGCTTATTCTTAGTGGTTGATCATAGGTGGTTTCGAGAATGGCCTTAAAATGCTTCTGGTCCTTGGAAAGGATAACGAATTCTGCTTCTGAAAGCAGGTGATCATCAATATCCAACGTGCTATCTGTTATGGATACTGTATAATCGTGGGTAGTACCATATTGCATAACAGAACATGGAGAATTTAGATCTCCACTCCATTCCGGATTTGTATCTCCCGCCCTTATTCTTAAAAGATGTTGCCCCAACGGCGCATCTTGCGGAAGATCAAATTCAAAAGTTTCCCAGGCCTTATAGCGAGTTAACGGCTGAGATTCAATAACCAATTCAGAATCTTCAAAAACTGCATTGTCATTGAAATCTATCCACATAGAAAATTGTTCCCTCTCCTCGGCAACAAAGGAAGTTTGCACTGACACTTCCTGCGAGCCTTCAGAGCGGTCTATTATAGTTGTCTGATCGGTAAAATCGATGTAGCCGTTTCCGCAGGGAATATTTTCATTTAAAATATCGCCGAGTTCAAAGGCCCAGATTCCATCTCCAAAGCTACAATCACTCCCTCGAGGAATACAATCCATACTAACAATGGTTTCTTCTACTGAATCGTTTTCTGTTTTTGTGTCGGTCTCGAGCAAGGTACTGGCTGTTATTTCATACCATCCCGAGCTGGAAAGATCTACAGTTTCAGAAAATGTGAAGACCTCATCTTCCCCAACGCCTAAAACGCCCGGGAAATTCTCAACCACGCTAAAATTATTTCCCAACTGATAGCTTACCTGAAAACCTTCCTGCGGCATACCACCAAAATTTTCGATAGTAACTACTACTTCCTCTGTTGAATCCAGGAATTCCCCTGTTTCAGGTGCATCAATAGAACTTATTCCAATATCGTTAGGAGATAGGTGCCGTATTGTCTCTGTAATACTGTTGTTTGTGTCATTCTCATCGGTAGTTGGATTTACACTTACCGTAATTTCATACTCTGCCCCGGGTTCTGAAAGGTCTACCGTTTCACTGAAAGTATATTCCATCATTTCGGTGCTTTCAAGGGTTTGGTTCACCGTCTCTGTGATTGTTTCTCCTCCATTTATAGAATAACTCACTTCAAAATCAGTTTCGGAATTTCTTCCCAGGTTTCTGATTCTAATAATTATTTCTTCATTCTCTCCCAGTGTTGACTCAACAGGAGCCACTAATTTTGTAAGCGCAAGGTCATTGTTATATTCCGGAGCGATCCTGAAGGTTCCTACCTGGTTAATGCGCTGCTCTCCTTCAAATACTTCCCCTATATACCAAAAAGTCAACCCGTCTTCGGCGTCCACACTCATATGTGAATAATCTCCATATCTAAAACTGGGATTTGGACTCAAACCTTCAATAATACTCTCTTCCTCGACAGTCATAACGCCTCTGGGATCCCCCTCAAATCTGCCGGTAAAACGTAAAGAAGGAGGAATTGGCCGCTCTGGGCTGTCATCCAGCACGGTATAACCTAAACCAATATTCCCTTCAGTATCTATTGCGATACTACCACCAAACCTGTCACTTTTATCAGGAGCATATGTTCCTTCCTGATAAACCTGCCATGCATCACCATTAGAAGCCTGGCGAAGCTCATACCATCGCACAGCGGCATGTTCGGCTGCACTGGGTTCGATATCTACCACAAAGTTCATCACCACCGAATTATGTGTACCAAACCTACGGTACTGAGTAGCATACATCATAGTAGCCTGTAATGCATCCATATCTGGAGCATCAAATGGCTGCGATAAATTCTTAAAAGAACCACCATCAAAAGTTGATTGGAAAGGAGAAACTCCTTCCGCAGCACCTAGTTCCTGAGATTCCGAAATAGTTGAATTTCCCGGCTGATTCCAGTCTACATTTACCAGCCATAATTTTAAATGATCTTCATTTACCCCTTCCCAGGAGTCATCCTGCATATAAACTATGGGAGAATTTCCCGGAGGCGGTAATTCCTTTCCGTTAACATTGAAGGCAGCCGGACTATAAAACCTGGTGGTTTTGATTCCCGGAAGTGGGAAACCAATTACCTGGGCTGATTCTCCTCTTAACATTTTATCGCGTTCCATTACATAAATCACCTCACTTTGGTCGGCGGTAGTGTTGTCTTTATTGGTGGTGAAATAATAACCATCGCTCCAAACAGACATTTTCGGATAATCGGGATACATTCCATTTGTTGGAAAACGATAAGTGTACCAGCCGGAATTAACCGGGTCTGGCCCCTGGGAAACCGCTATAAGAAAACTTCCCGGAAGCGTGTCCATTTGACTAATAACATACCGATCGGCATTTTCGTCGTAAACAACAATTGGATCTCCTCCTCTTTCGTTTGCAAACTCCCCGCCTATACTTGCAAGATCTGCCGGCGGAGTTAACTGGTTTCCTTCTTTATCGAATATTGAAAAAGCAGCGTTCCATGCATTCACATAATGATTTGGCCCGGCAACTGCTGTAGGATCTGAAGGAGTTGCACGAGTACTTACCGCCTGAAAATTGAGTTTTTTTTCACCTGAAAGTTTCACATCTCCCATTTTACTTTGCCTTACCGGATCTTCTCCATGAGGCAATCCTTTTCCGGGGACTACTTTGTTAATTCCTCTATTTCTGGGGTTAAAAAGTTTAAAATCTGTTCTGGGCGGGACTATTTGACTTTTTGAAAATGCTGCTGAGGGTACTGCTTTAGCTGAATCTATATAACCCGGGCCGGCAACTTCCCTTTGTTGAGCTATGGTAATATGTTGAAAAACAAAAAACAGCGTAATAAGTAATAGTATCTTTTTCATCTACAGCGCAACTTGATATATTGTTTAAAAATAATCATTATCAGGATAATAGAAACAAAAGAGGCACCTAATAAATATTAAATGCCTCATTTTTATTAATTCTAAAGGAAATTATTTTCCTTTTAACCATTTCTTAAAATCGACTTCTTGTTTAATTAATGCCGACAATTCAGAGATTTTCACTCGTTTTTGCTCCATGGTATCTCTGTAACGAAGTGTTACTGTTTTATCCTCTAAGGAATCGTGATCTACAGTAATACAAAATGGCGTTCCCGCAGCATCCTGACGACGGTAGCGACGGCCAATAGCATCTTTTTCATCATACTGCACCTGAAGATCCCATTTTAAGTCATCTATAATTTCCTGCGCGAGTTCAGGCAGGCCATCTTTCTTAACTAACGGAAGTACGGCAGCTTTGGTAGGAGCCAGCACCGCAGGCAATTTTAAAACCGTTCTGCTGCTTCCATCTTCAAGTTCTTCTTCTTTGAGTGAAGATGAAAACACGGCAAGGAACATTCGGTCTAAACCAATAGAAGTTTCAATTACGTAAGGCACATAATTCTCCTTAAGCTCGGGATCATAAAAACGCAGTTTTTTTCCTGAATGTTCTTCGTGAGCCTTCAGGTCAAAATCTGTACGGGAATGAATTCCTTCCAGTTCCTTAAATCCGAAGGGGAAATTAAATTCTATATCTGTAGCGGCATTGGCATAATGCGCCATTTTTTCGTGGTCATGAAAACGGTAATTATCTTTTCCTAAACCAAGGGAATCATGCCAATTCTGGCGGGTTTCTTTCCAGTGTTCAAACCATTTTAACTCTTCACCGGGACGAACAAAAAATTGCATTTCCATCTGTTCAAACTCTCTCTGGCGGAATATAAACTGCCTGGCTACGATCTCGTTCCTAAAAGCTTTACCTATTTGTGCTATCCCAAAAGGAATTTTCATCCTTCCGGTTTTTTGTACGTTAGAGAAGTTTACAAAGATTCCCTGGGCAGTTTCAGGTCTGAGGTATAGATCTGAAGCTGTATCGGCCGAAGCTCCCAGCTTGGTTCCAAACATAAGATTGAACTGTTTCACATTCGTCCAGTTTCTTGAACCGCTTTCGGGACAGGCTATCTCCAACTCTTCAATTAGTGCCTTAACATCAGCAAGGTTTTCTTCCGTTAGCGATTTTGCAAGGCGTTCAAGAATTTCTTTTTGTTCTTTTCGATAACGAATTACCCTTGGGTTAGTTGTAACGAATTCCTCTTCATTAAAGGCATCCCCAAAACGCTTTCGGGCTTTGGCGATTTCCTTTTCTGCTTTCTGATGGATCTTTTCAGCATAATCCTCCACCAGCACATCGGCGCGGTAACGTTTTTTAGAATCTTTATTATCGATAAGCGGATCATTGAAGGCGTCTACGTGGCCTGAAGCCTTCCAGGTAGTAGGATGCATAAGGATTGCAGCGTCAAGGCCAACAATATTCTGGTGTAGCTGCACCATGCTCTTCCACCAGTATTCTTTAATGTTCTTTTTTAACTCGGCTCCGTTCTGACCATAATCGTAAACAGCGCTTAATCCGTCATAAATTTCACTCGACGCAAAAATATACCCATACTCTTTAGCATGGGATATTACATTTTTAAATAAATCTTCTTGTTTTGCCATAGCGCAAAAATAAAAAAACCGCCTCGATATTAGTCAAGGCGGCCTTTAATTTTAAAATTTTTAATTATCTAAGGCTAAAAGATCCGGTGCCTAGCAAAATATCTTCTGCATAAACATAAACCTTATAAGTACCTTCTATTAGTCTTTCTTCCTGGGTATTGGCCAGAATACAAACATCAAGTTCATTGTTTTCGTAATAAACTTTTGATGCAGCACTGTAAACCATTGGACCACCCTCATGGTTCACCACAATCTCTTCTCCTACCAACTCATTTTCCGGATTATATACCTGAACATACATATTCCTTTCTCCTGGTCCGGCAAGATCATTGGCAGTAATGGTGAAGCAAGTTCTTATCTGGTCTATCCTTCGGGTACGGTCATTTTCAACCAGTTTCCCACTGTTTCTCACAATAACTCCCTCTCCTGAAAGACCTGTTATTTTTAGCTGCGATGCTCTGTCAACCTGGTTTGAAAGGCTCTGATTGGTATTTTGAAGCGAATCTGAAATTCGGGTTCTTTCCTGAAGCGCAATACTGGTACTATCAAGGCTTGTTGCCATACGCCTGTTTTGATCGCTTAAACTATCTACTATTCTGAATAATCGTTCCCGCTCTACTTTAAGATTGGAGACCTCCCGTTGAAGACGGGTATTCATCGCATAAGTAGCATCATAATCCTGAACCGAATCCAGGAGTCGTTCTATGCGGTCACGTGCATTAACCAGATCCTGGTCCATAACTTCATTCTCCTCGATCGCCTGGTCATATTTAATAATAAGGTCATTGAGTTCATCTTCGATCACTGTTTTTTCTTTCTGCAGGATCGCTTTATTTTCTTTTTCTTCATTATAAAACTTTACGGTGTAAATACCCAGCGCTAAAAGTGCAACTGCTAAAATACCGGTTAAGACTTTCAAGGCTGTATTGTTCTTCTTTTCGGTCATCATGTAAATAGGATTTAATTTGTAAATTTATGAGTTTAGTAAGGTAACAGACAAGATGTTAACAAATGTTTCACGATTTACTTAATTTATTCTACCCAAAGATCTGCAATTGCTGTGAAACTGAGCTGGTATCTCACGAAAAAATCGTTTGTACAACTTGTCTTCATCAACTTCCACTCACCAACTTTCATCTTGATAACGAGAACACTACCAAAAAAGTATTTTCGGGAAGGCTCAGTATTGAAAATGCTACTTCCCTGCTGTATTTCAAAAAGAAAGGAATGGTCCAAAATCTTATCCATAATCTAAAATACCGCGGAAATAGGGAAATAGGCACTTATTTGGGGCAATGGTTGGGAGAAGAACTTGCGAAAACCAGGAATTACACCCAGATTGAAGTGGTTATTCCCGTTCCTCTCCACCGAAAAAAATTAAAATCCCGCGGTTTTAACCAGGTTGAGGATTTTGGAAAGGAGATTGCAAATTGCCTTAATGCCCAATACATTGACGATGTACTTGTCAAAAGATCGGCGACCACTACACAAACCCTTAAAAAACGATTAAGTAGGTGGGGGAGCATCGATGAGACTTTTTTTGTAGAAAATCAAGATAAAGTAGTAAATAAGCAACTTCTCCTCGTAGACGATCTTATTACCACCGGTGCTACAATGGAGGCCTGTGTTTCCAAACTTCAGAAGATAAACGGAGTTAAAATAAGCCTGGCGAGTATGGCAATAACCGATTGAGGCTTGCTGAAAAAACTAAAATAATCGTTTCTTTGTCTAAAGATTCATCTCGAAAATATGCTTAAACGTGTTCCTAACTTTTTGCTTGTAATAATCCTGGCCCTGGGATTGATTCAATGTGCCAAAAAAGGCATGCCAGAGGGAGGCCCTGAAGACGAAAAACCACCAGAATTTTTAAGAGCAAACCCAGAGAATTTCAGCACAAATTTTAACCGCGAGGAAATACGTATTTATTTTAACGAATATGTCAAACTGAATAAGCCGCAGGAGCAAATTATCATTTCGCCACCTATGGACCCTAAACCCTCCATCCTACCAATGGGTAGCGCAAGAAAAGACATTAGAATCGAAATATTTGACACTTTACAGGAGAATACGACATATACCATAAACTTCGGAAAAAGTATAGTGGATAACAACGAGGGCAACGAATTGCCTTATTTTAAATATGTGTTTTCTACCGGCGATTATCTTGATTCACTATCTGTAGAAGGAACGGTTAGCGATGCTTCATTAAAAGAGCTTAAAGAACCGGTTTCAGTATTTCTATATGAAGTAGATTCAACCTATTCTGATTCTATTGTATACAAAGAGAACCCCAGGTATGTCACCTATTCCCAGGACAGCGTTTTCACTTTTGAACTTGAAAACCTTAAGGCAGGAACTTATCGAATGGTCGCGGTTCAGGATAAAAACGCCAATTATAAGTTCAACCCTAAATCGGAGAAAATCGGGTTTATAGAAGAGGCTATTAGTCTGCCTACAGATTCCAGCTATCATATCAGGCTTTTTAAGGAGCAACTGGAATTTAGCGTGGAAAGACCAAAATTACTAAAGGGAAACCAGATCCTCTTTGGCTATGAAGGCATTACAGATTTTGATAGCCTTGAAATCAATTTATTAACCCCTAAACCTGAAGGTTTTCGCTCTAGGATTGTAAAAGATCCCAAAACTGATTCGCTTTATTACTGGTACAACCAAAGACCGGAAACCGACAGCCTTTCGTTCGAAATAGTAAGCCCTGAAAAGAGGGATACACTCTTTACAAAAATTTCTGAACTGGAGCGGGATTCCCTTAAAGTCACCGCTGAACCAACCGGAAACATTGAATTTGATCAAATCTTTAAATTCAGGGCCAATACCCCCCTTGTTGAAAGCAATGCGGACCTGATAAGAATTCTCAATAAAGATTCAGTTGAAGTGGATTTTTCAGCCGAGTTATTGCTGATTAAAAATGAGCTTCAACTTCAGTTTGAGAAGCAGGAAAACAACCAATACCAGATTCGCGCTTTACCCGGCGCCCTAACAGATCTCTTCGGAAAGACCAACGATACCATCAATCAGCAAATTTCAACAAAACCATATTCTGAATATGGCAGTGTAATGCTGAGACTGCAGAATGTAAACAACTTTCCGATAATTACCCAGCTAACTGATTTGGAAGGTGAAGTTCAGGCCGAAAGATTCTCAGAAAACGAAACAAGTTTCAACTTCAGATTCCTGAAACCGGGCAAATATCTGGTGCGAGTAATTACAGATAGCAATGGAAATCAACAGTGGGATACGGGGAATTATCTCCAGAAACAAAAACCGGAAAAAATTGACTATTACAATGACACCCTGGAAGTTCGCTCAAACTGGGATCTCAATGAGAGTTTTATATTAGAGTAAACTCATCCCGATCCTGGAGAAACTTTAGCTTCTTTCTTGTTTCCTCCAGGTGATCTTTATCAAGGCTAACCTCCTCCACAAAGGGTGATTCTCTGTTTTCGCCGGTCAGGTTTTCGCCTAAACAATCATATGCCGCGCTATGCCCTGAATAATTATGCCCCCCGCCATCGATGCCGGTTCGGTTTATGCCAATGCAGTAACTCATATTTTCTATCGCCCTGGCCTTCAACAATGCATCCCAGGCCGCTACCCTTTTATCGGGCCAGTTGGCCACATAGATAAGAAGATCATAATCTTCGGTATTTCGGGACCAAACCGGAAAACGAAGATCATAACAAACAAGCGGGCAAATTCTCCAGCCTTTATATTCCACTATTAATCGGTCTTTTCCGGCGGTGTAGGTTTCATCTTCTTTAGCTAAGGTAAAGGTGTGACGCTTGTCGTAGGTTTTGTAACTACCATCAGGCAAAACAAAAAACAGGCGGTTATAATACTTCCCATCTTCAGTAATAATAAGACTTCCGGTGACTGCAGCATTTTTAAGAGCTGCCATTTCTACCATCCAGTGAAAACTCAAGCCGTCATTCCTTTCTGCTAATTTTTCAGCATTCATACTGAATCCGGTGGTGAACATTTCAGGCAAAATAATAAGATCTACCTCATCTGAAAGCGCTTTAATTTCTTTTGAAAACAGACTGCGATTAGCCTGAGGGTCTTCCCATTTAAGGTTCACCTGTAACAAAGCTGTATTTAATGTATTACTCATACTTTAAAATTATCAATTTTTAAACAACTCATCCTAATTACATGTTAAACAATTGCAGAAAAAAGGGCTAATGGATAGCTTTAACTAATAAAATTTACAAAACATGAAACCAACTACCTTTTTGAACAAAGATACTTACACTCCTAATACACAGAGAGCACTCATCTCAGGATTCCTGGGAGGTCTCGCCGGAACTGCCGTAAAAAGTATAGTAGAACGCTACCTTCCGGTGAGAAAAGTTGAACAACGCTCGGCACAAATCAAAATTTTAGATGATCTTTCTACCCGGATCACAGGAGGCCCGATAAGCGTCGAAAACGAAGCTCTTGCTGAGCAACTGGTGAATTTTCCGGTTGGAGCAAGTGTGGGCGCCGCCTACGGCTACGGTAAAAAAGACAAGGATGAACTGAGAGTGATTGATGGAGTTATTCTTGGTGGCACTACCTGGTTCACTACCCATGAAACTTCACTACCGCTGCTGGGACTCGAAGAAAATCCAAAGGATATTCCTATTAAAACCCAGGCCAACGAACTTTTCGCTCATGTTTTGTTTGGAGTAACCACCGAGTTGGTGAGAAGTTATGTTAGTAAAAAGCTGAAAACCCGGTAGTTTATTTTTCCAACTGTTCAAGCATTCGCCGAATCCTGTCTTCCAGTTTTTCTGAAGAAAGTTTCTCCCGAAGCCGGTCAGTAATTATAGGAAAGGAAAATGGCGTTGGTTTTTCGCAGCTTTTCCAAACGATCTTTTGGGCAGCGATTCTCTCCAGAGCCATCCTCAACCGACCTTCCTCGAGCTGATGTTCAAAGGTTTCCCGAAATGCCTGCTGGTAAAGTAAATTTCCTTCCTCATAATCCCTGAATACGCTAAACAGCAATTGCGAATTGCTTTGAAGATGTTTGCTTTTTATCAGCTTATTGGGGTATCCGGTAAAGACCATTCCCGCAATTACAGCAATATCTCTGAATTTTCTCCGGGCCATTTCTGTCGCATTCAAACTCTTATAGAGATCGTCCATTAAGTATTCCGAAGAAAACAAGTTATTATCTATCACCTGCTGCATATCGATCTCCTGATCTGAAAGCAGTTCAAAACCATAATCGTTAAAAGCGATGGAAAAAGTAATTGGCATGAGCAAGCTGATACGATATGCCATCAAACTCCCCAAAGCCTCGTGTACAAACCTACCTTCAAACGGATAAAAGATCGCGTGATAACCTTCCCGCGTTTTAAAGGTTTCGATGAGAAATTCCTCCTTCCGGGGAATAATAGATTCCTTTTGCTGCCTCTTTAAAATAGGTTGCAAAGCCTGTAATTCCGGGGATCTTTTCCGGGGAGAAAACACCGATTCGGCGGCAGAATACATTTCCTCTCTCAGCAATTCACTCATCTGTGCCGAAAAGGTCATTCTTCCCCCTGCCCAACTGGGAACTTTGGAGGTTTTCTGCTTCGAAGATTTTACCAGCACCTGCATATTCTTAATTCGGATCAGCTCCAGGTTTCGACCGGCGAAAGTAAAAACATCCCCGGGATTTAGTTTAGAGATAAACCACTCCTCAATGGTGCCAATGTAACCACCTTTCAGATATTTCACACTTAACACCGCGTCACTTACTATTGTCCCTATCTGCAACCGATGCCGCATCGCAATCGCCCGATTATTCACCTTAAACCTGCCATCCTCTTCAATTTCTACTTTTTTATATTCATCGTAAGCCTGTAGGCTTTGACTTCCTTTCGTGATAAAATTCAAAACCCAACGCCATTCCTCTTCGGTTATTTCTTGAAAACAAAAAGTTGATTTCACTTCCGGCCATATTTCCTTCGGAAAAAATCCGTTGGACACCGCAAGGGTGGTGAGGTATTGCACCAGCACATCGAAACTGAGCAGGTAGGGAATCCTGTCTTCCACAGCCATTTTTTTAACCGCTTTCTGAAGCGCTGAAGCTTCTATGAGTTCAATAGCATGGGTTGGCAAAAAATAGATCACGCTTTCCTCCCCGGGTCTGTGTCCACTGCGCCCTGCACGTTGTAAAAACCTGGCTACCCCTTTTGGGCCGCCAATCTGAATTATGGTCTCCACCGGGGAAAAATCGACACCCAGATCTAGGCTGGAGGTGGCTACCACTGCTTTAAGACTTTCATTGCGAATGGCCTGCTCCACCCAAAGACGGGTTTCCTTATTGATGCTACCATGGTGCATCGCCACTTCGCCGGCAAATTCAGGATATTTATGAATAAGCTTCTGAAACCAAAGCTCACACTGGGAACGGGTATTGGTAAAAAGTAAAGTAGTTCTGGAATTTTTGATAATGGGAACAACCTCATCTATTAAATGCAATCCCAGATGCCCACGCCAGGGAAACCTTTCCATTTTCTCCGGAATAATTGAATGTACCTTGATCTTCTTTTTAATATTAGCCTTGATCAAAACCGAATTTTGAAAAGCTTCAGAGTTGGGTCCGAGCAGAACCTCCCTGGCTTGTTCCAGGTTGCCTATGGTTGCTGAAATTCCCCAGATACGTAAATCTTTTGAAACCGTTTTAAGTCGGGATAAAGCAAGCTCCATTTGAACTCCACGTTTGGTTCCCAGCAATTCATGCCATTCGTCTACCACAACGGCATTGAGGTTTTTGAATGTCATATCGTAGTTTTTTGAAGAAAGTAAAAGCTGAAGACTTTCCGGTGTAGTGATTAGCAAATCCGGCAT